>JBNGDT010000061.1:0-5176 GCA_049975305.1 Bacteroidales bacterium
GGCACGCACCCCATGGCTGCAGGGCATACCACTAATGACCCCGAATGGGGTCGAACATGAATAACCCCGGGTGTAGTGAGAAAACTTGTTTTCGAAACGGAACCCGTGGGTAAAACAATCCCCACAACCACTTTTGGCACGGATTTTTGCGGCGTAACAAGCAAAAATCGTGACAAAAGCACATTTACAGGAATAAGCAAAAAGCGCATACCAACAAAACCATAGTGAAAATCTCGTCCCATTATGAACCATCAGCCATAGTGATATTTTCTTGTGCCATGAATGATTTTTGCGGGTACCCGCTATGCGCAAAAGGGCAGAAAAATTCTTTCCGACGATAGGAGGATATAAGGATTTTTCGCCCTTGAGCATAAAGCGGGTCGCAAAAATTATTCCGGCACGAGCTTTTGGTTCTTTTGGCGGTTGGTGAGCGTGGTCGAACCACGGGACAAAAGAACATAAAAAACATTTTCACTTTCTTTGTTTTTGCTAAGCAAAGGAGGCCTACCCGCAATGTGAAGGAAATTGTGCTGTGTTGAGCTTGTATAACTGAGTGACGTCGAAATGAATATAGTGGACATTATGGACAGACACTAAATATTATTTATGTATTAATTCCACCTCCCGGATAATATATTTTTATTACTTTTGATTAAAATAATAATTATGCAAAAAACTGCACTGATAACAGGAATTACCGGACAAGACGGCGCATACCTGGCAGAATATTTGTTAAACAAAAATTACATTGTGCATGGGATTAAGCGCCGGTCTTCATTGTTCAATACCGAACGCATTGATCACATATACGAAGATCCGCATGTGGAACATAAACGTTTTATTTTACATTATGGCGACATGACGGATTCAACCAACATCATTGGCCTGATTCATAAAATCAAACCGGATGAGATTTATAACCTGGCGGCACAGTCGCATGTGCATGTGAGTTTTCAAACCCCGGAATACACAGCCAATGTAGATGCCCTTGGGACGCTGCGGATTTTAGAAGCGGTCCGGTTGCTCGGTATGGAGCAAAGCTGCAGGATTTACCAGGCCTCCACATCTGAATTGTACGGAAAAGCGCAGGAAGTGCCTCAAACCGAAAACACGCCCTTTCATCCCCGCAGTCCGTATGGGGTTGCCAAAATTTACGGCTACTGGATCAATGTCAATTACCGTGAAGCATACAATATGTTTTGCTGCAATGGGATACTGTTTAACCATGAATCACCCATACGCGGCGAAACCTTTGTAACCCGCAAAATAACACGGGCCGCTGCACGCATAGCATTGGGCTTACAGGATAAATTTTACCTCGGTAATTTAGATGCACAGCGCGACTGGGGGCATGCAAAAGATTATGTGCGTGCAATGCATCTGATTTTACAACAGGATGCCCCGGATGATTATGTGATTGCCACGGGTATTACCACGACAATAAGGAATTTTGTTATCAAAACCTTTGCCGAACTTGATATTGAACTTGATTTTAAAGGCAAAGGCAAAGCGGAAAAAGCGTTTATTAAAAAATGCCATAATCCCGGCTACCAGGTTGAGGAAGGCAAGTGCATCCTTGAAATAGATCCCGGGTATTTCAGGCCTGCAGAAGTTGATAAGCTCATTGGTGATGCATCAAAAGCCAGGAGCAAATTGGGATGGGAGCCTGAATACGATCTTGATGCCCTGATAAAAGAGATGCTTTGGGCAGATGTTGAATTGATGAAAAAAGAACAATACCTGAAAAAAGGTTGATTTGAAATAAAAAACTACTTTGAATAAAAGATGATAAAAAAAGCATTGATACTGGGAGCAGGCGGAATGGTGGGAAAAAACCTTGTTGAGCATGCCCCTTCAGGTATAGCGCTGCTGACACCTGCTCATGATGAGCTGGATCTGCTGTCATACAATGATGTGCTGGAATATTTCAAAACCCACAATCCGGATATGATCATCCATGCTGCAGGCATTGTGGGAGGGATACAGGCAAATATAGCCCGTCCTGTTAAGTTTCTGCTCGAAAATGCCGACATGGGCAGAAATGTTGCCTGGGCTGCTTATAATGCAGGCATTGATAAAATGATCAATTTTGGGTCTTCATGCATGTATCCTCGTGATGCCAAAAATCCCCTGAAAGAAAGCATGATACTATCCGGTGAACTTGAACCCACCAATGAAGGGTATGCCCTGGCAAAAATTTTCACTCAACGTCTCTGCTCCTACATCAACAGGCAGTTTGATGCATTCAATTATAAAACGGTGATTCCCTGCAACCTTTATGGAAAGTATGATACATTTGACCCTGAACATTCCCACATGATCCCGGCGGTTATCAGGAAAATACATGCTGCTAAAATACATGCTCAAAAGACGGTAGAAATTTGGGGCGAGGGCACAGCAAGGCGGGAATTTATGTATGCAACTGACCTTGCAAACATGATCTGGAAATATGTTTCTGATTTTGAAAACATGCCCGAACTTATGAACCTGGGCTTGGGACATGATCACTCAATCAATGAATATTATCATACCATTGCAGGTGTAATTGGCTATACAGGTAAATTTGTGCATGACAAAACAAAACCGGTGGGCATGAAACAAAAACTGGTGGATGTATCATTGCAAAAAGAACATGGCCTGGCCCCTGCTAACAGCCTGAAAGAAGGCATAGAAAAAACCTATGCGTATTACCTTAAAATTAGTGCGGAATGAAATACTCACTTGCAAGCAATACATGGGATGAAAAAGAACATGCCGCCCTGCAGGAGGTGATAGCATCCGGTATGTTTACCATGGGTAAAAAAGTTAAACAATATGAATCAGATTTTGCCGATTATTTTGGCTCCACCTATGCGGTTATGGTAAATTCAGGTTCTTCTGCAAACCTCATTGCCATCGCTGCATTGTTTTACCGTAAAAACAATCCGCTTCAAAAAGGAGATGAAGTGATTGTGCCGGCAGTGAGCTGGGCCACCACTTATCATCCCTTGCAGCAATATGGTTTGAAATGCAAATTTGTGGATATTGATGCTGAAACGCTGAATTTTGATCTTGGAAAATTGCGCAATGCGGTCAGTGATAACACCAGGGCAATTTTTGCTGTAAACCTGTTGGGAAATCCAAACGACTTTGATGAAATCAATGACATCATTGGCGAAAAGGACATTATGTTGCTTGAGGACAATTGTGAATCCATGGGCGCGAAATTTAAGGGAAAATATGCCGGCACCTTTGGTTTGATGGGTACGTTTTCGAGCTTCTTTTCCCATCACATTTCAACCATGGAAGGCGGCATGGTGGTTACCGATGATGAAGAGTTGTACCACATTATGTTGTCCCTCAGGTCGCACGGCTGGACAAGGCATTTGCCCAAAGAAAACAAGGTAACGGGCATCAAATCTGACAATGCATTTGAAGAATCATTTAAATTTGTTTTACCGGGATATAATCTTCGTCCCGGGGAATTGCATGCTGCTGTTGGCATTGAGCAACTCAAAAAGCTGCCTGAATTAATTAGAAAGCGCAGGGAAAATGCAGCGCATTTTCAGGAACAATTTCAAAATCATCCATGGTTAATTCTGCACAAAGAAATTGGGGAAAGCTCATGGTTTGGCTTTGCAATGACAATTAAAAAAGACGCTCCTATTTCAAGAGATGCTCTTATAAAAAAACTTAACGCAGCCGGTATTGATAACAGACCGGTTGTTTCAGGTAATTTTCTTAAAAATGAAGTATTAAAATATTTTGATTATAAAATCGCCGGCAGTATTGTAAATGCTAACTTTATTGATAAAAATTCTTTTTTTGTTGGGAATCATCACTATGATCTTGAAAAAGAAATAAATTATTTAAGTGAAATCATAAACAATTTTGTGTGAAAAGTATCCTGATACTTTTAAATAACTCACTAAAAAACGATGCCCGGGTTATTCGGCAGGCAAATGCCCTGGTGGAGTTAGGTGAAGTTGTTATTTATTCAATGCTCGCAGAGGATTCCTACCGCCCCAGAGCACTGAATAAACGCATAGAGATGCGCTATTATAATTACCCGGATGGTTTGAAGCTAAAAATACTTAAACACAGCCTTATACACCGGGAATATGATTTTATGGCCGCCGGTTTTGAGCAAAACGATGAAAGCTTTGATTTTTGCATTGCCAATGACCTGCCTTGCCTGCACTCTGCCCTAATGTTGAAAAAAAAAGGCATGGTTAAGCGGGTGATATACGATGCCCATGAGATATACAGTGAAACCATCCGGCAGTTTTTCCCCGGGAAGGCGAACATGCCGTTTTACAAGCGTTGGGCGGTTAATACCTTAACCAGTATAATGGTACGCAATGCGGTGCGCTTTGAGCGAAAGGCCGTACGACAGCTTGATGGCATGATGACAGTGAACAATTCGCTGGCAGCGTACTTTTCAGAGCGCTATGGTATTAAAAAACCGTCAGTGGTACGCAGCATCCCGGATGTTACACCGGATGCCAATGCCTTGCTCTTTGATTTTCGCAAACATTACGGCTGGTCCGATGATACACACATCCTGCTGTACCAGGGGATGCTTAATCCGGGTCGGGGCTTGTACATCAGCATTGACGCTATGCGCCTGCTTGAGGATAAATACAAACTGGTTATTATTGGCGATGGCCCGCTAAAACAGGATTTACAGAAATACAGCAGATCATCTAACCTGTCAGAACGCGTGAAATTCTTTGGTTCGGTGTCAAATGACACTTTGATTCAATACACAAAAGGGGCTGATATTGGCCTGTGTTTAATTGAACCAATCAACCTCAGCAAAAAACTGTCGTTACCAAACAAGGTATTTGAATATTTGCATGCAGGCATCCCGGTGCTTGGTTCAGAAATCCCTGAAATCATGAAGATTATTGAAAAAAATGATATTGGAGCAGTTTCTCCCCTTGAGCCTGATACAGTAGCTCAAAAAGTCAAATTTATATCAAATAATAATTACAGTAATGATTTGAAACAAGCAGCACAAAAATTAAATTGGCAAAATGAAAAAGAGAAATTAAAAAGCATGTTGAAATGAAGAAACTCCTCATCCCCGCTTACGGTTTTTCGCCTTATGGTTATCACTGGCAGGTTGCAGGAATTAATGCATTATTTTAAAGTTGGTATTAAAACATGAAACATTAAGTACATTAAGCAATTA
>JBNGDT010000061.1:5276-11874 GCA_049975305.1 Bacteroidales bacterium
AGGGCATTAAGAAAAACCTTAATGAAACCCTTAACTACCTTAATGCCTTAATGGTGGAAAAACATGAAACATTAAGTACATTAAGCAATTAAGGGCATTAAGAAAAACCTTAATGAAACCCTTAACTACCTTAATGCCTTAATGGTAAAAAAATAAATGTATTACTAAATCAAAGATTATGAAAACAAAAAAAGAAGTTACACAATTGTCTTATGATGTGTTGGGCTGTGCTATTAGAGTCCATAAAGCACTTGGACCGGGATTACTCGAAAGTGTCTATGAAAAGTGCCTCAAATATGAGTTAACAAAACAAGGATATGATGTTGTAAGCCAGCTGCATATTCCAATAAGCTATGACGAAATACAAATTGAAGCAGACCTGAAATTGGATTTATTGGTAAATGATACGGTTATTGTTGAAATAAAAGCTATTGAGCATGTTTTGCCTGTCCATGAAGCACAGTTGCTAACTTACATGAAGTTACTTCAAAAACCACAAGGCCTTTTAATTAACTTTTTTGTGGATAACATTACCAAAACTGCAGAACCATTTGTTAATGAATATTTCAATGCATTACCGGAGTTTTAAACATCGTGAAACATTAAGATAGTTAAGGTATTAAGGGCATTAAGAATAGCCTTAATGAAAACCTTAACTACCTTAATGCCTTAATGGTTCAAAACACAAGGCTTCAACATAAGCTTAGGTTTTTCTGTGGAATCATTACCTTTGCTACAAAGTAAATGTGAATGAAAAAAGTCCTCATCCTCGCTTACGATTTTCCGCCGTATGTTTCGGTAGGCGGCTTGCGCCCTTATGCATGGTATAAATATTTTCATGAGTTTGGGCTGTATCCGGTAGTGGTCACGCGGCAATGGGGAAACCAATACGGCAATCACCTGGATTACATTGCACCCGGGGAATCAAACAAAACGATTATTGAAAAAAGCAAAACCAGTACCATCATCCGTACGCCCTATAAACCCAATTTATCGAATCGCTTGTTACTGAAATACGGTGAAAAGCGATTCCGCTTGCTACGCAAAGCCATTACAGCCTATTATGAGTTCATGCAGTTTTTGTTTTTTGTTGGACCAAAAGCCGGTTTATATCGTGGTGCAAAACAGTATCTAAAACAGAATGGTGTAGATGCAATTATTGCGACAGGTGAACCTTTTATTCTGTTCAAATATGCCTCTGCCCTCAGTAAAAAATTTCATATCCCATGGGTGGCGGATTACCGTGATCCATGGACCTCTTACAAAACAAGAAGCTCAACGCTTTTTTCACGTCAATGGAACGCCTTTTTTGAGAAAAAGTACCTTGCTAATGTGCATTGCATAACTACAGTTTCTGATTTTTGCAGGCATCAGATTGGTCATTTAATCAAAAATAAGCCCATTCACATCATACAAAACGGGTATATTCTTCCAGATAAGCTCAAACAAGACACAACATCCTCAGATACAGGTTCATTAAGTATTGCTTTTGCTGGTTCAATCTATCCATGGCATCCCTGGAAAAGTGTCTTGCAGTGTCTGTCACAAATTATCACATCGGGTAATGCAAATGTTGAAATCACATTTTAGGGGATCAACATAGCGGATGAAATAAAATTATGGATTGAACAATACATCCCAACAATAAAAGACAGATTTGTGTTTTACCCCAAGATTGATAACGAGCATGTGCTACGTAAATTATCAGAGCATAATTTGTTGTTGTTGTTTAATGATTACTCAATTGCAGGCACAAAAATATACGATTACCTGGCTGTTAAAAGGCGTATATTATTATGCTATACCAACGATAATGATGCCCTGGAGCTTAAAGAAAAACACCATCCAATGCAGACTAAAAACAGGTTTAGTGATGATCTTCAGGAAGAAATCATTGATTATACCAAGGCCGGTTACGCGGTGAAAAATGCAAAAGAGCTTAGCGAGTTACTCATTGAATTAAATCAGGAATTGAGAGAAAATGGCCATTTAGCTTGTCATTCTGTAAACGTTAAAGACTTTTCACGCAAGAAACAAGTTGAACGCCTGGCCAATATTCTTTTATGATTTGTTATTGATTTAATGTATTATTACTTGAATGCTGTGTAAATATTTATTATTCTTGCATGTTAGTAATTATTCAGCTGCATGCATTTTTTATCGCTAAGACGCAAAAACGCTAACCTGCCTGCCGATATATCAGCCGTGGCTGGCAGGCAGGGAAATGAAAAAAGATGTGTTAATAAATTTTAAAACCTTGCAGTGAGTAGTTACGCATGTTAAATAATGTTTGTAAATTAGCATAAAAATGATCCGGAACAAAACCAATGTTGCAAACAGCCTGATTTATATCCTGTTATTGGCATTGATATTGAGAATTCTTTTTGTTTTATTCGGTGCGGATTTGTATTTTCCCCGTGAAAATTTCATGATAGACAGGGATACCTGGGCTTGGGCAAAAATGTTCGAAAATTTAGTGAAAACAGGGGAATACACAATCAATCCCGGGCATGAATATGGCTATTTTGCAAGGATGCCGGGGTACAGTTTTTTTATGGGAGCATTCTGGTTGCTCACCGGCAAAGACTGGAGTGCGGCGTTCCCGATAATAGCATGGATACAGATATTACTGGATGTGGTAACGGTGTATTTGCTTTACCATTTCGTAATTACTTTTTTCAAAAACAAACAAACAGCCCTGATCGCAGCCATATTATACGCTTGTTATCCATTCATTATTGTTTGGACTCCCGTTGTATATAGTGAAAGTGTAAGTGTTTTTTTGATGATGCTTTCACTTTTTCTTGCGGCTAAGAACAAAAATTACTGGTACCTTTTGTTTTCCGGAGCAGCGCTTGGTGCTGCTGTGTTATGCCGCCCCCAGATTTTCCTATTGCTTCCCCTTTATGCATTTGTCCTTAGGAAACCTAAACACATCAAAACAGTAGTGGTCAGAGGGCTGGTCTTTTTTGCAGGTTTTATCATGTTATATGGCCCATGGCCAATCCGCAACTACATTAATCACGATAAAATTATATTCACCCAGGATCTCAGGGGCTTTGGTTGTTGGGATGAAGATGTACTCAGTTTTTTACAGTATGTATATGCTGTGAAATCCGGGTGGCAGCCTCAACGGGATCAGATTGTGAAAAACAAACCCGTTACATGGCCGGATATAGCCTATACCTCTGTTGAAGACAGCCTTAAACTGGAAAAAGCGGTATGGAATGCCAAACATTGCAGCCGGGGATTTAGTCATCAAAAGGGGTACTGGAAAGAAAGTTTTGATTCTGTTGGATGCACCAACGAAACGGCAAAGCTTTTTACCGAACTGAGGCAAAAACAAATCAAAACAAATCCGTTGAATTTTTATCTGTTAATCCCGCTTCAAAACCTCAAAAAAGCGGTGTTTAAATCAGACCTGGGAAAGCCCAAAAACAACACCATGTTTGTGCTGGGGAAATTGTTGTTTGCATACCGCACCTTGTTGATTTTATTGGGAGTTGCCGGTGCTGTTGTAGCGATCTGCCGGAGAAAATGGCAATATTGGGTACCGCTTTTGTTTGCTGTGTTTATTTACATAGCGCTTTGTTTTGGCACCGCTCCCCAATTTAGAAACATCGAAATGCGCTACTTTTTGCATGCGGATATCATCTTGTTAATTCCCGCAGCATGGTTTATATCCGAATTATATAATAAAATAATCAAACCTCATCGTTCAAATGGATAATATTATGACTATTTCTGTAATAATTCCGCTCTATAATGAAGAAGATATTGTCAATGATTTACACAATCGTGTTTTCAATGCAATATCTAAAACAGGCGATGATTTTGAGGTTATTTATGTTGATGATGGTAGTACAGACAATACCTTGCCTACCTTGTTAGAGCATCACCAAAAGGATTCACGGTTTAAGGTACTTGAGTTATCCAGGAATTTTGGGCATCAGGCTGCTTACACTGCAGGATTAAATGTTGCCACGGGTGATTATGTGTGTATGCTTGATGGGGATTTGCAGGATCCCCCGGAATTAATTCCTGTGATGTACGAAAAACTATCACAGGGAAACTACGATATTGTTTATGGTAAACGCATTTCACGCAAGGAAAAGGCAACGAAGCGTTTTTTTATCCATCTGTTTCACAGGGTATTTTCATTCATCAATAACATTGGGGCTCCTGTCAATGTTGGCAATTTTGGCATGCTGAACCATAAAGCAAAAGAGGCTTTTCTCATGTTAAAAGAAAAAAACAGGTATTTGCCCGGCCTGCGTTATTTTATTGGATTCCGGCAAGCAGCCCTGGAATATGAGCGGCCAGAACGGTTTAAGGGAAAAGCAAAAATGAATATAAGGACATTGATGCACCTGGCTTTTGATGCCCTGTTTTCTTTTTCAAAATTACCATTAAAACTGGCTTTTGTGTTTGGATTTACAGGGCTTGGCCTTTCTCTTGTTGGAATAATTGTGGTCATCGTGAAAAAAATTACGGGTGTGGCTATAACCGGATGGACATCCATGATGTTGTCTTTGTTCTTTTTTGGAAGTGTTATTTTGATTTTTTTGGGTGTCATCGGGGAATACATTTTCCGTATTTATAAGGAAACACAAAACAGGCCTGTGTATTTTATCAGGCATTTCCATGAGAATGATAACAATGAAAAGTAAATGTTGGCGGATGTGGCGTTTTGATTGGAATTTCAAACATAATTGAACACATATCGGTATAAAGCATACATTCATAAAGTAAAATCTGAATAACATAATAACTTCTGACTCCGGTCTTCCGTCTTCTGACTTCAAACCATAAGCATCTGCGTTATCAGCGTTCCATTTTTTGGGAGGCTGCTAAGCAGTGACACCTGTTTTACTTTTTTTCCTTTTTTAGTTTTCTGTTTACATAGTAGATTTTCAACAGCGCAAACACAAAGAATGGGAGCATTGGAATTCTATATCTCACTAAAGCCCCAAAATTTGCGGTGGTAAGCCCGATAAAAAAGGCCAGGATAATGGCAAAAGCAAAGCAAAACACAAGGTACGGGTCTTTTCCCAGTTGGCGGAAAAGCTTAACGGGCCCAATTTTTAGCAATATATATAGTGTTAAAAACAGCAACACCAGGTTTTCCAGTCCCGACAACAACATAAACACGGTGGCACTATCCCACAGGTAAGGGCGGTATAGACCGGCAGCCACAGCTTGAGGAAATTTGCTTAACATGCCGCCCATGGTCGGTTCAAAATCACCGATGTCAAAGGAATTGCCGCCGTAATAATCCCGTGTCAAATCGTCCTGGATAACGACCGCTTGTTCAGCCATGGCATCCACATCGCTGTAATACCCGCCAACTGCTCCGCTGAGTTGCGAGAAGGCAAACATCCCGCCCACCAGCACCGCCATGCTGAGCACAGGCATAAGAACAAAAAGCAAAAAAGCGCCTTTGATGTTTTTGGTGTATTGCATAATGGCCCACACCAGCACAGCGGCCAGCAGGGCAAAAAAGATATAAGGTTTTATGCTCAACACAATGTAGGCGGAAAACAGCAGGTATAAAACGTACCGCAGCACATGTTTTGGTTTAATGAGCAAATGATACAGGCTGATCACACTCAGAAGGGCAAAACTGAAGGTCAGGGAATCCTTAAACAGGCCGGAACTCCAGAACAACACCGAGGGGATAAACAGCACCGAAATGGCACATATGAGTTGTTGCTGCGGGTACAGGTGTCTTAAAAAGCGGTAAAAACGAAACACCACAAAGTACAGCAAAAAATCAAGCACGAGGGTACTCACAAGAAATTTTTTCGCTCCCAAAAACACAAATGGGACAAGAAAACGGTTGACAGCAAAAGCTTTGGGGTCATGCCGGTACAAAGGATAGCCTGTGTTATGATTGAAAGCAGAAAGATATTCAGCGTCCATGCTGCCTGTCATAAGTTTCCAGAACGCGTGAAAATTTTCCCCCGCCAGGTTGATTAAACATTTTGCTGAATGCCAGTAACTGGTAGTATCCCCGCCACCATAATAATATACATACACCAGGGCAAAGGCCAACCCGCCAACCAGTTTGGCCCACAGCCCCCACATAAAGAACTTTTTGTCCTGTTCATCTTTCAGCCTGCCCCGGTACATGATCGCTATCGCCAGCATGAAAATCAAATACACCGGCAGCAGCAACCAATCGCCTATAGTGATGTAAGTTTGCACAGGCGTAAAGATAAAAAATAAGTTGGTAAATGATGTTTTGGGAATATCACAGTTTTCCAATCCGGGTACATAATCAGCCAATCACCGTCCCGTCCTGAGATGTTATGCATAACCGGATAAGTTTAGTAATATTTACTAAAATAAATCATGTTTCTTTTGTAAATATCACATAACTTTAAACCCCGGTGGTGGTACTGGAAATGCGTTGGTCTACCACGAAAAAATGGCTCCCGCCTGCCTTTTTTGCAACATTTTTATTCTATGAGAAACGGCGGGCAGGAATGCAGAGACCACGCACACCATGGTTGCCTGCAGAAGGCAGGTTCGGGTAGGGAAAATCGTCTCGAATTCTAAGTTATAAACCAAATTAATTATCAAATATTTTATGCAA
>JBNGDT010000062.1:0-11853 GCA_049975305.1 Bacteroidales bacterium
AGATATTGCTATCTTCCTGCTCTTAATTTTTTATCGGACAACAGTGGATTGAAATCGAAAAACATGCTAAATCCGGAGGCAGTTTTAATTTGTTGTTTTAGTAAATAATTGCCACAGACAGCCCAAATCCGCGTAAATCCGCCCAATCTGCGTCATCTGCGTTCCATCAACCTGTTGCAAGGCAGGCAAACGTGACAAAAGTGGTATTTTTTTCAACGTATTGATATTTTGATTAATTTACTGCCGTAATTATGATTATATTTTAATCATTATGGAAAAACACATCGTACATTTCGACCTGGACTCATTTTTTGTGTCGGTGGAGCGGCTCAAAAACAGCCGGCTGAAAAATAAACCTGTCATCATTGGCGGTACTTCCGACCGGGGCGTGGTGTCTTCGTGCAGTTATGAAGCCCGTAAATTTGGTGTACACTCTTCTATGCCGGTAAAAATGGCGCATCAACTCTGTCCGGATGCCTTTTTTATCCGCGGCGATATGGACAGCTACACCAAATACTCCCGCCTGGTGACAGACATCATTGCCAGTGAAGCCCCTGTTTACGAAAAGGCCAGTATTGATGAGCATTACCTTGACATTACAGGCATGGATAAGTTTTTTGGCAACCTGAAATGGACCAGCGAACTGCGGCAAAAAATCATCCGGGAAAGTGGTCTGCCTATCAGCTTTGGCTTATCGGTGAACAAAACCGTATCGAAAATGGCCACCAACGAGGCCAAACCCAATGGTCAACTGATGGTGGAATTTCCAAAAGTGCGTCCTTTTTTGGATCCGCTGCCCATACAGAAAATCCCCATGTTAGGGCCAAAAACTTTTCATACCCTGCGTACCATGGGCATTGCCGATATCCGCACACTGAGCAACATTCCGCCCGGGATGCTTATTAACCTGTTGGGCAAAAGCGGCAAAGTGCTGTGGGAACGTGCCAACGGCATTGATAACACCCCGGTGCGACAGTATTCTGAGCGAAAATCCATCGGCACAGAGCACACCTTTGACGCCGACAGCATGGACATTGCTGTTATTCACGATTTACTGAGCAGCATGGTGGAAAAACTGGCCTTTAAAATCCGCAAAGATCACTGGTTAACCTCCTGTGTAACCGTAAAAATACGCTATGCCAATTTCGATACGCACAGCATGCAGCGACGTATTGCCTACACCTCTTTTGACCACGAGCTGATGGAAGTTGCTCACGAATTGTTTGACAAACTCTACACCCGCCGCATGCGACTGAGGCTTGTGGGTGTTAAGTTCAGCGGACTGATTCGCGGGGTGCAGCAACTCCGTCTGTTTGAAGCAAAACCCAGAATGGCAGAGCTCTACATGGCCATGGATGACATCCGCAAACGCTTTGGGAAGAAGGCGATTTGTCGTGCTGTTGGCTTCCATTAAGTAGGCTGTACTACTCTGCGCCAGGACGTAGGTGGAAAGCCAGCCAAAAGGAAAGCACAGGAAAAACGGAAGCAGCAGAGCGACCAGCGGAGCTCCTGCTGCAACCTGTTTTTTCCGTGCATTGCTGAGGCTGCTTGAAACCGAAGGCCGACGCTTTTTCGAACTGGCTTTTTTAACTTTACGAAAGTTCCGAACTTTCGCAAAGCTCAGCCAGGATGAAAAAGCGGGGCGCCCACATCACCAATATCAAACCTTAAACCTCAAACTTCAAACCTTGAACCTCAAACCTTCAAACAACAAATGTACCTCAACACCCACACATATTACAGTCTTCGCTACGGAACAATGAGCCCCGAACAGCTTGTCAGGGCGGCAAAATTGCATAACGTGGACCAACTGGTGCTCACCGATATCAACAACAGCACGGGGATGCCGGATTTTGTGCGCATCTGCCGGAATGAGGGCGTGAAAGCCATTGGCGGGATTGATTTTCGCAATGGGGACAAGCAGGAATACCTGGGCATCGCACGCAACCGGGAAGGCATGCGGGAGCTGAACGAATTTCTTACCGAACACTTACAGGCAAAGACCGCCATCGGGGAAGCGCCGCAATTTTCACAGGCTTTTGTGGTGTATCCCGGCGATAATGTGCCGGACCGGCCGCTGAAACCGCACGAACTGATTGGCATACGGCCGCGGGAAGTACGTCGCCTGATCAATTCACCCCTGCTGAAACAAAAGCACAAGCTGGTGATGCTGCACGCGGTGAGTTTTACCAACAAATCCGAATACGCCATTCATTGCCATCTGCGGGCGGTGGATCACAACATTCTGTATTCGCAGCTCAAGCCGGAGATGTGCGGCCGGAAAGAAGATCATCCGGTGCATCCTGAAAAACTGCGGGAAGTCTATAGCGGCTACGATTTCATTGTGCGCAACACCCTGGACGTGCTGGGGCAGTGTCATCTGGATTACGATTTTAGCAGCATCAAAAACAAGGCTGTGTTTTCGGTTAGTCGCCGCGACGACCGTAACCTGCTGCACAAGCTGGCTTATGACGGGCTTTCATACCGCTACCCCAAAGCCAGCCCTGCCATCCGCCAGCGGCTGGAACACGAGCTGGATATCATTGACAAAATGGGCTTTGCCTCTTATTTTCTGATTACCTGGGACATTGTGCGCTACTCCATGTCGCGGGGATTTCACCACGTGGGGCGTGGCAGCGGCGCCAACAGCCTGGTGGCCTACTGCCTGAAAATCACCGATGTTGACCCCATAGAACTGGATTTGTATTTCGAGCGGTTTCTGAATCCCCGCCGCAGCACCCCGCCGGATTTTGACATTGACTACTCCTGGAAAGAGCGGGACGAGGTAACCGATTACATTTTCAAGCGTTACGGCGCGCGACACACGGCCCTGCTGGGCACGATCAACACCTTCAAAAGTCGTTCGGTGCTGCGTGAGCTGGCCAAGGTACAGGGACTGCCCAAAGCCGAAATCGATGCCCTGTCCGGCAATCCACGCAAGTGCCAGAACAAGGACAACCTGCACCGCGGCATTGTCAATATGGCGGCACGTCTGGCCGACTTTCCCAACCTGCGCAGCATACACGCCGGCGGCATACTCATCAGCGAGGAACCCCTCACCTACTACACCGCGCTAGACATGCCTCCCAAGGGTTTCCCCACCACCCAATGGGACATGTATGTGGCCGAAGACCTGGGCTACGAAAAACTGGACATCCTCAGTCAGCGTGGCATCGGGCATGTGAAAGAAGCCGCAGAAATTGTGGAGGAAACCCGTGGCCGCAAAATTGATGTACACGATGTAAAGCGATTTAAGCAGGACAAGCTGGTGCAAAAACGCCTGTATCAGGGCGAGACCATCGGCTGTTTTTACATTGAAAGTCCGGCCATGCGTGGACTGTTGTCCAAGCTGCGCTGCAGCGATTACACAACCCTGGTGGCAGCCAGCTCCATCATCCGCCCCGGGGTATCACGCTCAGGCATGATGAAAGAATACATCCGGCGGTTTCACAATCCCAAAGGTTTTAAATACCTCCATCCTGTTATGAAAGAACAGCTTGCCGAGACTTACGGCGTGATGGTGTATCAGGAAGATGTACTAAAGGTCTGCCACCACTTTGCCGGCCTTGACCTGGCCGATGCCGACATTTTGCGGCGGGCCATAAGCGGGAAATCACGTTCACGTAAAGAATTTGACAACATTGTGGAGAAATTTTTCAGCAACTGCCGAAAATTCGGCTATCCCGAGAGCGTCACACAAGAAGTCTGGCGTCAGGTGCAGTCTTTTGCCGGATACGCCTTTTCCAAAGCCCACTCGGCCTCCTATGCGGTGGAAAGTTTTCAGAGCCTGTACCTGAAAACCTATTACCCGCTGGAATTCATGGTGGCGGTGATTAACAACTTTGGCGGATTTTACCGCACCTGGGTATATTTCAACGAGGCCAGACGGCTGGGAGGCAACATTCAGCCCCCATGCGTGAACCGCAGCCGCCGGAAAACGCGCCTGATTGGCGGGGAAATTTACATTGGCTTTGTGCATGTGGAAAAGCTGGAGCGCAAACTTTCGCAGCAGGTAGTGGAAGAACGGGAAGCCCATGGTGAGTATCGGGATTTGTTTGATTTCATGCAGCGCGTGCCGGCCGGGCGAGAGCAGATGCACCTGCTGATTCGCGTGGGCGCTTTTCGTTTCACCGGCAAGAAAAAAGCGGAGCTTCTGTGGGAGTTGCACGGCTACACACCAGGCAAAAAACGGCCTGTGGCTATTGGCAACACCCTCTTTGAACCGGAAAAGCGGCAGTATGAGCTTCCGCCACTGAAAAGCAGCCGTCTGGATGATGCCTGGGACGAAACTGAGCTGCTGGGTTTCCCGGTGAGCCTGGGCTGGTTTGACATGCTGGAGGAAAACCAGGACTCGGGCATACGAGCAGCCAATCTCAAACAATATACCGGCAATCGCATCACCATTGAGGCCATGTACGTGACGGTAAAATACGTCAAAACGGTGAAAAACGAGCTGATGCATTTTGCTGCCTGGACCGACCGGGACGGCAACTATTTTGACAGCGTGCATTTCCCGGATTCCCTGAAAAGCTCCCCTTTCCGCGGGCAGGGCATTTACCGCCTGTGGGCAAAGGTGGTGGAAGAATTCGGCCATCCTTCTGTCGAAGTTGACCGGATGGAAAAGCTGGCGGTGAAGGGGCGGTATGAGTAAAAATATTTTTACATATAGTTGAATTAAACCTATTATTAACATTGGCAGAAGAAATCCCCGTGATAACGTGATAACAGGTAAAAGTTTTTACTTTACACTACATTTTCTCCCCACTTTTTTGTATTTTTAAGATTTAAAATTCATGTTAAGCTTTATGAAACCAACCCCGATAAGCATCCGCAAATCCATAAACAAAGCGTTTTTAAAAGTTAAGCCCAACCGTAATCAGATTGAGCGTTTTAAGCAAAACATCCTCAACCTGTATCAGCAGATTAACGAATCGGAATCAGAAGAACACCACAAAAACATAATCAGTAAATTTTTAAGTGATACATATTTTTCACCCAATTATTACATAAACACCAAAGGCAGAACAGATTTGGTTATCCACAACGGAAAGGATGCTTCCGCCTCAGTCGGGGTGCTGATTGAAACAAAAAACCCGGCGAACAAAGCCGAAATGCCGGACAAAAACAACCTGAATGCAAAAGCCCTGCACGAATTGTTGTTGTATTATTTGCGTGAAAGAATTTCCGGCAAAAACATCGAAGTCAAACATCTTATTGTCACCAATATCTATGAATGGTTTATTTTTGATGCCACGGTATTTGACAAATTATTCGCCGAAAACAAAAGCCTGGTAAAACAGTTTACGGATTTTGAAGAGGGACGCCTGTCCGGCACAACCACCGATTTTTTCTATAAAAACATTGCAAAACCGTTTTTAAAAGAGCTTGACCACGAGATACCGGTTACTCACCTTGACCTACGGAATTTTGAAAAAATCATCAACAACGATAACAAACAGGACGATAAAAAGCTGGTGGCATTGTTTAAGCTTTTCTCCCCGGAGAACCTGTTAAAACTTCCCTTTGCTAACGACAGCAACAGCCTTGACAAAAGATTTTATTCCGAGTTATTGCACATCATCGGCTTGCAGGAATCAAAAAAAGGCAGCAAAAAGCTGATTGGGCGGAAAGCTGAAAACAAAATAGACGAAGGCTCTTTGATTGAAAATACCATCCGGATTTTGACCTATGACGATTGCCTGACACAAATAAAATCCGGTGATTACGGCAGCACCAAAGATGAACAGCTTTACAACCTTGCCCTCGAGTTGGTAATCACATGGACAAACCGGATTTTATTTTTAAAGCTACTGGAAGGCCAACTAATAAAATATCATGCCGGTGATAAAAAATACAAATTTCTTAACAGTGAGCGTATTCCTGATTTTGATGCCTTAAACAAACTCTTTTTCCAGGTGTTGGCAATCAAAGAAAGTGAACGCAATGATATTGTAAAACGCCAATTCGGCAACATCCCCTACCTCAACAGCTCACTTTTTGAACCAAACGAACTGGAACATAAAACCATTCGCATCAGTAACCTTGAGGATGAATTTGATTTGCCTGTATTACCTGCCACCGTGCTAAAAGACAAAACAGGAAAACGGAGAAAAGGAAAAATCAACACGCTGGAATACCTGTTTAAATTCTTGGATGCCTATGATTTTTCCAGCGAAGGCGGTGAAGACATACAGGAAGAAAACAAAACCCTGATAAATGCCTCTGTACTTGGGCTGATTTTTGAAAAAATCAATGGTTACAAAGAAGGCTCATTCTTTACACCGGGTTTTATTACCATGTACATGGCGAGAGAAACCATACGGCGGGCTGTGGTGCAAAAATTCAATGAAACCAAAGGCTGGAACTGTAAAAACATTGACGACATTTACAACCAATTAGAGGTGCCGGACAGAGCAGAAGCCAACGCTATTATTAATGACCTGAAAATCTGCGACCCGGCGGTAGGTTCGGGACATTTCCT
This sequence comes from Bacteroidales bacterium, assembly GCA_049975305.1. Lineage (GTDB taxonomy): Bacteria > Bacteroidota > Bacteroidia > Bacteroidales > ML635J-15 > JAQIBY01. The sequence continues at coordinate 6,482 of JBNGDT010000062.1, forward strand.
GGTTTCGGCACTCAATGAAATTATTGCTGTAAAAAATGACTTGAAAATTCTCTCAGACCGTGAAGGCAAACGGTTGAAAGAATACCAGGCAGAGGTGATCAATGATGAGTTGGTTGTTACCGATGAGAATGGCGAACTCTTCGAGTACAATCCTAACAGCCGTGAAAGTCAACGGGTACAGGAAACCCTGTTTCATGAAAAGCAAACCATCATAGAAAATTGCCTGTTTGGAGTTGACATCAACCCGAATTCTGTAAAAATATGCCGCCTGCGCCTGTGGATTGAACTATTGAAAAACGCTTACTACAAAAGCCCCTCCCCTGATAAAGGAGGGGAGCCTCAGGAGTGGGGGTCTTCGGACACCCATAATTCAGAGGAAACTCGTGAGTTGGAAACTTTGCCGAACATTGACATTAACATCAAGTGTGGCAATTCACTGATAAGCCGCTACCCGCTTGATGCAGACATTAAAAAAGCACTGAAGAAAAGCAAATGGGATATTGACACATACCGCCTCTATATTTCGAATTACCGGAAAGCAAAAAATAAGGAGCAAAAGCGGGAGTTTCAAAGGCTCATTGACCAGGTAAAGGATGATTTTGAAAGCGAAATTGCGGCCAATGACAAACGGGTTATCCGGCTGAACAAGCTAAAAGGGGAAATGTTTGCCATGCAAAACCAGACCCAGCTCTTTGATAAATCAAAAAAAGAGAAAACCGAGTGGAACAAGAAGCTGGAAAAACTTGCCACATCCGTTCAAAAGCTGGAAAAGGAAATTGAAGCCATACGCACCAACAAAATTTACAAAAATGCGTTTGAATGGCGCTTTGAATTCCCCGAAGTGCTCAACGATGATGGCGATTTTGTGGGCTTTGATGTGGTGATTGGGAATCCACCGTATGTTGTCACACAAAATAATTATTTCACAAATAACTATTATACAGGTAAATGCTATGATTTATACTGTTACTTTTTTGAATTGGGTACTAAAATATTAAATAAAAATAGGTTCTTGTCTTTAATAACCCCTTCTTTATTTATTAAAGGACTCAAATATAAAGCTCTTCGTAGTTTATTAGTTTCAAAGACTTCTGATTTGAAAATAATCCAAAAAGGAGATAATGTTTTTGAAGATGTTTCAATGCCTACAGCAATAACTAGTTTTACAAATCATATAAATACTAAAAATATAAATTGGAATAATTTATTTATTACTAATCCTATTTCTAAAAAAGTTAGAAATAACAATAAAACTTTAGGAGAAATATCAAAAATAAAACGTGGGCTTGAAATTGGAAAAAATAAAACAACTTCAGTTCCAACAGAGTATAAAATACTAACTGGAGAAGATATAGAAAGATATAAGATTAAAAATGTACATTTTATAAGAAGTGAAATATATGAGAAATATATTAAAGCGGACTTAGATTTTTTTGAAAAAGAAAGAGTATTAATTAGGGAAACTGGTTCAATTATCACGTGTGTTTACTTGAATTATAAAATACTATCTAATAGGTCATTATACTCAATTATTCCTAACCCAAATTTAAACACAAAATATTTAACAGGATTACTATGTAGCAAATTAATGCAATATTATTATGTTACAGAATTTAAAGCTGAAACAGAGGTGTTTCCGAAAATAAGAATAGCACAAGTAAAAAAATTGCCAATTAAACAAATTAGTAATGATGAGCAGAAAGAAATAGCATCCATAGTAGAACTTATTATCACGAAAAAATGCAATAATATAGACACCACCGCCTTAGAGCAAGAAATTGACCGCCTTGTGTATGAGCTGTATGGTTTAACGGAAGAGGATATTGAGATTGTAGAGGCATCGGTACAGTAAAGAACTGATGTAAAAACACTTAAACTGGTAAAACACTAAGGGCCGGATTTATAACTTGATAATACTTTCAACAAATTCTATAAAACTCTGGGATAAATCTCTTTTCATTTATTATATCCTTTATTTTTGACTTTTGTCTTTTAGTGTTCTGTGAACGCTTACATAATTTCTTACCTTTGCATCATGATGATTTACCCGGACAATTTTGAAGAAAAAATCGGATTTGATAAACTGAGAGACAAGTTGAAAGGGGCATGCCAAAGTGATGCCACAAAAAGGCTTGTGGATGAGATGCATTTTTTAACTGATGCCGGAATTATCAACAGAACGCTTGATTATACAGAAGAAAGCAAACAAATACTTTTGTTTCACGAGAATTTTCCCATCATCGGTTTCCCTGACATTAGCCAGCCACTGAAACGTCTGGATGACACAGAGTCTGTATTGAGCGAATCTGAGTTTGATGCCATATATAAAGTGCTTTACGTGCTGAATGCATGCCTCAGGTATAGCTCTAAACTCAATAAAGAAAAATTTCCTGTTATCAGGTCTGAAATGGAACATGTAAATTTTCCGGATTTTGTCAAAGATGAAATCCGCAGAATCTTCACCAGCAAAGGGAAAATTAAAACCACAGCCAGCAAAGAACTGGAAGCGGCCATCAACAAACAAAAAGAAATCGAAACACAAATCACACGGGAGCTGGACAAAATCATGCAACAGGTGGCATCAAAAGGATGGACAGATGAAGACACTTCATTTGCAGTCATTGATGGGTACAGGGCTATTCCTGTTTCCAGCACACATAAGCGAAAATTACACGGTATCATAGTGGGAGAATCGGCTTCGGGAAAAACCGTGTACATTGAACCTGAACGCATCACGCAATATCATTACCAGTTAAAAAACATGGAACACGATATCCTCAAAGAGAAACAGCGCATCCTGGCAGCATTAACGGATAGCATCAGGGGGTATAAAGATGATATACAAGCGGCATCAGACATACTTGTCAGGATGGATTTTCACCGGAGCAAGGCCAGGCTTGCATTGCAACTTGATGCAATAAAACCTGCCATCAACACCGATGGGAACATTAAATACCACAAAGCCAGGCATCCGTTGCTGATACTCAACTACCTTAACCGCGACAAAGAAGTGGTACCCTTTGACATTGAATTCAATGAAAAGCAATCCTTATTTGTCATTTCCGGTCCCAATGCCGGTGGAAAAACCGTTTGCCTGCAGGCAACAGGGCTGATACAATATATGTTGCAATGCGGATTACAAGCTCCATTGGGTGGCAATTCGGAAATAAAAATCATCCACGACATTTTTCTTGATCTCGGCGATGACCAAAACCTCGAAAATGATTTGAGTACGTACAGTTCTCATTTGCAGAACATGAAATTCATGCTTGAACATACCAGCGATAAAAGTATGATACTGATTGATGAATTTGGCAGCGGCACTGAGCCGGAAATGGGCGCTGCCATCGCTGAGGCCATGCTTCAGAATTTTGCAGACAATGGCACTACCGGTATTATTACCACACACTACGGAAACCTGAAACACTTTGCCAGCAATTATCCCCGCCTCGAAAACGCTGCCATGCTTATTGACAATGAAACTATGACACCGCTTTACAAGTTACAAACAGGCATTCCGGGGTCATCATACAGCTTTGATATTGCAAAACGCAGTGGCATTCCTGAAGACATTATCCAACTGGCACGGACAAAAACCGGCAAGGAAAAATTCAATTTCGATAAACACCTCAGAAAAGTCATTAAAGACAAGAAATACTGGGAAAACAAACGCATGGAGATTGACAAAAAAGAGCATAAACTGAACGCTGAAATAAACAGGCACTCCATTGCTTATCAGGGGTTTGTGCGTCAGGAGAAAAAAATCCTGGAGCAGGCCAAAGCCGAAGCGGAAAACATTATCCAATCGGCAAACAAAGAAATTGAAAACACGATACGGAAAATCAAGCAGGCCAATGCTGAAAAAGAGAAAACCAGGGCAGCACGTCAACAATTAAAGGACAAAGAAAAAAAAATCTCACAGCAGGACATCACCCCCAAAAAACCGGCAGAAATACGCAATTTCAAAAACAGCATAAGCCAACACCCCAAACAAAAGAAACAACCAACACCCACTCAAACAGACAAGGAAATCAGGATTGGCAATAATGTTTACATCAAACATCTTGATAAATATGGTGAAGTGATGGATATCGGCGACAAAAATTTTGTGGTCAACATCGGGAATCTGATCAGCAACATTGATAAAAGCAAGGTAACAAAAGCAGACAAACAACATCAAAGCACAAAGCAACAAAAAACCCCGGCCGGCAGCCACTACATAAACCAGATCATGAACTTTCAGTCCAACATGGATTTGCGTGGAATGCGGGTGGACGAAGCCATCAACAAACTCACTGCTTTTATCGACGAAGCAGAAGTATTGGGCGTAAAAGAAGTAAAAATCCTGCATGGCAAAGGTGGTGGCATTCTCAGACAGGCCATACGTGACCACTTATCAAGCCGCCAATCCGTTGAATATTTCGGCGATGAAGACATCCGTTTCGGCGGAGACGGGATTACGGTGGTGAGGTTCAGGGTATGAGGTGATACTTGGATTACAGTTCATAAAAAACGATAGCACGATGGGGCGATGGGGCGAGTTGGCGAACACGAAACACGAAGGCACGATGGCACGATTGGGAGATGGAGTAATGGGCACGGATTTATCTGCGGTCATCTGCCCAATCAGCGTTTATCCCTGTTGGATAAAAAGAAATCCAACGGGATAAATCAGCGTTCTATTAAATTTGTGAATAATTGAGGTTAGAATGTACTCATAAATTTTTTGGGGACATCATACAAAAACTTTTGTATCTTTACAATAATTTACCAAATGACTGATAGAAACCAACTTAAAACTATGTAAAATGAAAAAAATAATTTTATTAGCTATTGTTACATTATCAGTAAACATTGTAACTGCCCAATGGACACAGGCCAACGGTCCTCATGGCGGTTATATTCGTAGTATGGCCATCAGCGATACAACTGTTTTTGCAGGAACTTATGGCGGTGCAGTTTGGAAACGATCATTATCAGAATTTAACAGAATAAAAGAAATAAGTAATAATGAGAGTAATATAGTAATTTATCCAAATCCCAATAGAGGGAAATTTACCATTGCACAAACCAATGATATAAAATCAATAGAAATTTACAATGCAATGGGAGAAATTGTTTATAAGTCCTGGGCTTCAAATGCCAAGCTCCAAATAGACATTAGTGCACAGCCCAAAGGAATTTACTTCGTAAAAGTTGACAACGGCAAAAAGGTTCATGTTAAAAAGCTTGTTCTTAATTGACACTAAGGAACTGTCTATTAATAACTGTGTGAAATACTGATAAATACATGCATTTCAACATATCAACGTAATTATTTATTATGATTACTTAATGTTATACCTAAATTCATTTTTATAGCTAATTCCTGC
>JBNGDT010000063.1:0-11025 GCA_049975305.1 Bacteroidales bacterium
TTCGTACAACAATTTACAATGATTGTGCCATGCGGGAAATCTTAAAAACAAGGGGTAATATTGGCAGGCTTTCAATGTTGAAATAGCGATAAATTCAAATTAATCTGCCATTACGTCATTTTTTAGACAAATAATACGGGTTGTCCAGATCGGCAAAATTCAAATGTGCTGTAATGGTGTCATTGGCCAAAGTACTGATGGTGGGTTTTGATACTTTATTGAAAGTTTGTGTGGTAAACCTTGCTGCAAATAAGCCAACCCCATTGGTAATGTTGGTAAAAAACGGTTTTTCCTGTACAGCTCCTGAAGCAGGTTCACTCAACGATGAATATATCTGGAAATTCTCATCGGCTGCATATAAAGTAAAAGATACGGATTTTGGGTATCTTACCAATCGTGTTACGTTTTCTTTTTCGTGAATGGAATCCAACAATATATCGTAAAATTTTTCAACAGGGAATTCAAGTCCTACTATATGATTCCCAGCACCTGAAACAGTTTTTACAGGCCCGTATATTTCAATAGGAGGGCAATCTTTTATGGTATCTCCTTCGGCGGTTACTTCGAGATAGTAGAAACGGAAGACCATTTGATAAATTCTGCCATTTTCTCCGGTATTATATATTGCCTTTACTATATTACCAATGTCATATTTGTTCAGGGCAATTTCCCGGATGGGTGTCGGGTCTATTATGTGGGCATCGGTTGGTCCATCCTTAATAAGTTCGATAGAACTGGTACAGTGTTTATCTGCTGAAGGGATAATGACGTGCAACTCATAAGTATAGGGAATTCCGCTGTTGTTTAGGGCCTGAATTTTTCCTTCATACACATAAATGGTATTTCGATCATTGGCAAACAGTCCTTCAGGCTTAGGGATGGTATCTACAGCAACAAAATTCAGACGCTTATTAATTTGACCGTTGATGATTTGATTTATATATACCTCAGCATCATCATAAAATAAAGAATCGCTTTCCTGTGCCATATTAATGGCAGATGCATTACCAAGGAACGCTTTGTTTAATTTGATGTAATGAACCGAGTCATTCTGGTTCAATAAACCATAGACCACCGGGATGTTTTCCCAGTCTGCATTAACGTCCACTTCCTCTTCACAGGAAGTAATCATCATTAGAATTATAAAAAATAAACAAAAGCGCGTAAAATAATGCATTATAAAGTGGGTTATTTCAAAATAATTATCAAATTTGTAACATAAGGTTTTAAAATTAAGCTTATTATTTGAATTACCAAAAAAATATTGTTATGTTACATTACAAAAACGTCAGACGGGTAACAACCAAGGTTTTGCAGGGAATGAAAAATAAAAATGAGAAAATCGCTATGCTCACGGCATACGATTATTCCATGGCACGCTTATTGGATACAGCAAAAATTGATATAATCCTCGTTGGGGATTCGGCATCAAATGTGATGGCTGGCTATGAATCCACCTTGCCAATTACCCTTGATCAAATGATCTATCATGCTGCCAGTGTTGTTCGAGGGGTGAATCGTGCCCTTGTGGTTGTTGACCTTCCTTTTGGTACATATCAGGGAAATTCAAAACTGGCCTTAAAGTCTGCAATACGCATCATGAAAGAAACAGGTGCTGCTGCCATAAAAATTGAAGGGGGTGCTGAAGTTGAAGAATCAATAGGAAGGATTTTATCTGCTGGCATTCCGGTAATGGGCCACCTGGGATTAACGCCACAGTCAATTCATAAATTTGGCACCTACGTTGTACGCGCTACTGACGAAGAAGAGGCTGAAAAATTGATTGAAGATGCTCATTTGCTTGAAGAATTGGGGTGTTTTGCCATTGTGCTTGAGAAAATTCCTGCCCGCCTGGCATGCCAACTCGCTAAGGAAATCAAAATCCCGATTATCGGCATTGGAGCAGGTGGCGATGTGGATGGCCAGGTGCTTGTTTTGCATGATATGCTGGGGATTACCCAGGAATTTTCTCCCCGGTTTTTACGTCGCTATCATAATCTGTCGGCTGAAATACAAGATGCTGTTTCAAGGTATATTGATGATGTAAAAAATATGGATTTTCCAAATAAAAATGAACAATACTAAGGATCATACAACTCATAAAGACATTTTCATTCCTGAAATTATTGATGAAGACAATCATCTTTTGGTGATAAATAAACTAGGGGGGATGTTATCACAGGGTGACCAAACCGGTGACACTTCAATCGAGGACATGTACAAATCTCACCTTAGTATTGTAGAGTTGTGAATCATTATTTTGTGTTTGTACATAAAAAATTTACATCATTGATCAGAAGACAATGAATCTTCATCAATACGTCCCCTTTCGATGATACTGGCATTCAGCTCAAAACCCAGGATCACTGCAAAACTCATGATGTAAATCCATATCAGCACAACAATGATGGTTCCGATGGAACCGTAGAGTTTATTGAATTGCCCAAAATTGTTGACAAAAAATGAAAAACCATAAGAAGCAATCACCATCAATATGGTGGCCAGTGTGGCACCGGGTGAAATAAATCTGAATCTGCCACGGCGGGCAGGTGCAAGATAGTAAATAAAGGAAGTGCTGAAAAAGAACAATGCCAAAATAATGATGATCCGGATGCCAAGAAAAACATACCATAGAAATTTAGACCCTTCGAAAAACCTGTCATACAATGATTCGTTAATCGTAAGGAGTGCAATGGTAATTGTGATCAATATGAATTCAATAAAAACCAACAATATGGCAACAAGCCGCCGCATCCACCATTTTCTGTATTCTATGCCATGATACGAACTGTTAAATGCCCTGATGAGGGCAAGCACACCATTTGAAGCAACAAATAAGGCAAAAACAAATGTGATTGAAAGCAATGAGCCCCTTTGATTGGTGATTATATCAATAATGGTATCTTCCATGGCAAGATAAGCATTGTGAGGGACAAAATTCTCAAGCAGATTTAACAATGATTCCTGAAAATTTTCAACTGGTACATAAGGAATGAGTGTGAACAGAAAAATGATTGCCGGAAAAATAGAAAGGAAAGCATTGTAGGCAACACTGGCAGCTCTCTGATTTATGGAGCCTTTTTGTACACCACGTACGAAAAATACTCCAATGTCATAAATGGGATATTTATCGAATCCCGGTAACGAAAACCTTTTGGCTTTGGTTTTAAGCCATTTTTTCAAATAATGAACCTGACTCATTAATCTGTTTTCATTAAGTAGCTTAAACAACGTAAAGACTTATATCCAGACTTTTAATATGATGCGTAAGTGATCCCACAGAAATGTAATCCACACCTGTTTCAGCATATGCCCTTAGGTTTTCAAGGGTAATGCCGCCGGAACTTTCAACTTCAATCCTGTTGTTTACAAGCTGAACAGCACGCTTTGTATCTTCAACCGTGAAATTATCCAGCATCACCCTGTCAATTTTTTCTGACTTAAGCACCTGTTCAAGTTCCTCAAAATTGCGAACTTCAATTTCTACCGGTATATCCAGTTTGTTTTCTTTCAGGTATGTTCTTGCCAGGTTTATGGCTTTATCAATGCCCCCGGCAAAATCAATGTGGTTATCTTTAAGCATGATCATATCATACAATCCAAACCTGTGATTTTTACCGCCACCTATGCGAACCGCTTCTTTTTCGAGTAAGCGCATGCCCGGTGTCGTTTTCCGGGTGTCAAGCACACGGGCCTTGGTATCCTGAATAGTATCTGCATACTCACGGGTTTTTGTGGCAATGCCGCTCATGCGCTGAAGAAAATTCAAAACCGGGCGCTCAGCGGTCAATATGCTGTTTTTATTTCCGCTAATTTTTAATATTTCATCACCGGGGCCTATGTTATCCCCGTCCACCAAAAATGTTTCCAGTTTAAGGGTTTTGTCGTATGCTTTGAAAACAGCTTTGGCAACTTCTACTCCTGCTAATACACCGGATTCTTTTGCGAAAATTCGTGCATTCCCGTTCTCGTTTTTTTTGAAACATGCCCTGGTTGTATGATCTCCCTCGCCTAAATCTTCCTTTTTTGCCAACTGGATGATTTCATCCAAATATTCCTGATATGTCATTCTTCCTCCTGTATTCTTAATTGATGAATTAACGCTTTGTTGTTCTTTATTTTTACCAGGAAGTGAATGCGGTATTTGCCTCGCGTGGTATTTAAGGTTCCGATGGCATATTTTGCATTTTCACTGCCCCCCTGGTGTAATACATTGAATTTCTTTGGCCTGTTGGTATTGAAAAATTGTTTCAGAATTTGCGTAGCCTGTGTTTTGCTGTAAATGCCTTCTTTATTCACCAATATCAACTCGATTGATTCACTGAAATAATTGCTTAATGATTCAACATCACCGGCTTCTATTGATTTGAATATGTTTACAGGTATATCGTTAACGGGTTTTGAATTTACAAACAGTGATCCCGCTATGATAGAAAAAAAAAGAAGTGTATATTTTATCCGGTTCATTTGTCGTTTATATTGGTCATTAAACTTCCGCAAAAATTAAACCAAAGAAGTTTAAAGGTAAATATCATCCGCAAACTTAAGGTTTTTTATTCAACTTACAATTATTTGAGGGGGTAATCTGTTTAGCTGGTAGTTGGGTTTTGTTTATTGTTGGCTGTCTGTCAGTACATAGCCGGCATAATATCGAGAGATTGAATATTGTACGATCACTTTACGTTATTTACAGGAATGTGTGGATATTTTGAACAGGTTTGTTATTTTTATGCCTCGAACGGTTAAGCGATATGAAACCTCCATGACAAAAAGTATTAACGCATACGTCCATGATTATTTGTTAGAATGAGTTTTAATAAGGTTTGCGAAATAAATGGAGGTTACACCTGACTTATTGAACTAAAAAATAAACAGATGAAAACACTCAAAGCAATAATAATAACAGGCATTGTATTTCTGCTGTGTTTGTGTGCCGGAATAATTACCGAGAATGCTGCTGAAATTTCTCCTGAAAAACTGATTGATGAGGAACAGATTGAAAACACAATTGGACATCAGGTGGAGCTTGCAAAGGATGTTTTTTCGGACTTAAATGATTTGAATAAAGCTGAGAATCCGCAAGATGTGTTTCAAAACGTATTGAGCGATCATCGTAAAAGGCTGAATGAAAACAATATATCAGTTTATGTGTTTCGGGATTCGGTACTGGCGTTATGGTCTGACAGGCTCATGCCGGTTCAGTATTCGTCAATTCCTGATGGGCCTGAACTTGCAAAAAAATCCAATGGTTATTACATCATGGTTCCCAGCCGGGATGGAGAATACACAAAGCTTGCAGCTATCCTGGTGAAAAGACTCTATGCCTATGAAAATGAAAATTTGCCTCCAGATGTCCCTGATGTATATGGCATGCCTGATGACGTTGTTGTTGATACCATCATTGGCACCGGCAAAAAAATTCATTATAAGGATAAATATCTTTTCAGTCTCAGCTTTGATGATGAAAAGGTGCGGCATGATGGGAGGTTTTATGCTTCAGTGATACTGTATTTTATTGCTTTTATCAGCATCTTGGTTCTACTGGGTTTTAGTTACAGGTATTTAATGAATAAACTGCGACATCAAAATTGGTTGATACTCGCTTTTCTGGCCGACCTTGTGTTGCTCAGGTTTTTGATGTTATATTTTGATTTCCCGCGTATTTGGTTGAAAATGGACTTGTTTTCACCGGTCCATTACGCTGAATCAATGTTATATAATTCACTGGGAGGGATGGTGGTCAATGTTGTGATAATCTTATGTTTTGCCATTGTGTTTCACCGGTTTTTCAGGCTTGGTGTTAGAAAATTGAATCTGCTTACCCAGGCTGTTGTATCGGTTGTTGTGTATGCGGTCATGTTTTTTCTGATTTATTTTGGGATTTACCGTATCCATGGCCTCATCATGAATTCCACAGTTCCCCTGGACTTTAGTAACCTGTTGAATCTGAGCTACCTTTCTTTTGTTGCGTTTTTTGCCATCCTTGTCCTGATGGTCTCCTTGTTATTAATCGTTGATCGGATTTTATGCGAAAGCAGGAAAAGCATTGCCCCCAAAGCTTGGATGTATTCGGCTGTCGCTTTTCTTGCTTTTTTGGTACTTATAAACTGGTTCCTGGCTCATGAAGCGTTATCTGTGTTGAGTTTTGTCTTTACCATACTCATGGCTGGTATCCTGTTTTATATCAGGGTAGCGGGAAGGAAGTTTACGTATTATGTGTGGTTGATTTTGAGTGTGATTTTAGCGGTGTTGTTTACCAGTGTGATTAATGATTTTAACCAGAAAAAGGAAAGAGAACAAGCCAGGGTGATGGCAATGAATTTATCCAATGAAAGGGATGCAGGAGCTGAATATTTTATCAAAGAAATTAACAAGGAAATTTGTGAAGATGATAAACTTATTTCTCTGCTTGAACAAGGAGAATATGATGAGGCGCATGGTTATTTTTATGCAAATTACATGCGTGGTTATTTGGAGAAGTACGATGTGCAGTTGACACTATGTAATTCAAAAGACAGCCTGATTGTTAGTCCCGATGATGAATTAATGCATTGCCAGGATTTCTTTAAGGGCATGACAGAAACCTATGGAATAACATTGCCGGGCACAGATTTTTATTTTTTGGATAACAACAACGGCAGGATTTCATATCACGGACAAATCCCTGTTGGTGTAACGGATAGCCTGAACCCTACAGTTTTTGTCGAACTTGAAAGTAAGGTTCTGGTTGAAGGGCCGGGGTATCCGGAGTTGTTGCTCGACCAGGCTTTAATGCCCGGCAAAACAGGCAACAATGTATCCTATGCAAAATACTATGAGGATATGCTCATCAGCAGTGCTGGTGAGTATGATTATCCTGATGATTTTGTTTATACACAGTTCCATTCGGATTTTTACAGTTTTGAAGCCGATGATATGTGGCATCTAATATATCATCCTGATGAAGATAATTATATTGTAGTGAGTCATCCCGTTATGGGGTGGAAAGATTATTCAATCTTTTTTACCTACATTTTCTTTCTGCTTTTTATGATAATGAACCTGGTTTATTTAACGGATTATATCATCAGGCGTAAGGGTTTGGGACTTTTTGGAGGAAGCCTCAAAAACCGGATTCAAACTTACCTTTTATTGATTTTTTCTTTAACCCTTATTGTCATTAGCATTGTAAGCATTTCATTTTATATCCGTAAATACCGTGACAAGCAAAAAGACGCCATAGAAGAAAAAATGCAGTCAGTGCTGGTTGAATTGAATCATAAACTTGCTGAGGAACAAAGCCTGAACGCTGATATGCAAGATTATTTGAATTATTTGCTGGTCAAATTTTCCAATGTGTTTTACACAGATATCAATTTATTTGACCTCGATGGGAAACTGCTTGCATCATCACGGATGGAAATTTACGACAAAGGCTTGGTTGGTCGCCGGATGGAACCAGATGCCTATAACAAAATACGGAAACGGGGCGCAGGGTATTTTGTTCAGAATGAAAAAATCGGTGAGATGGAGTATTTATCTGCCTATCTGCCATTTAAAAACATGCATGGAAGTACGCTGGCTTATATAAATCTACCATATTTTGCGCGCCAGAGTGACTTTAGCAAGGAGATTTCCAGTTTGACAGTGGCGTTATTGAATGTGTATCTCATTATGTTTGTTTTTATCATATTGATAGCCCTTATTACATCAAATCAGCTGACCCGGCCATTGCGATTGCTACAGGACAGATTGCGGCTTATGGATATATCAAAACGTAACCGCAAAATCCGGTATGCCGGCGAAGATGAAATCGGTAGCCTGGTAAATGAATACAACAAAAAAGTGGATGAACTTGCTGCCAGTGCTGAAAAATTGGCCAAAAGCGAGAGAGAATATGCCTGGAGAGAAATGGCGAAGCAAATTGCCCACGAAATAAAAAATCCACTGACACCTATGAAACTCAGTGTGCAGCACCTTGAAAATGCATACAAAGAAAATGACCCTGATTTTGCTGCCATGTTTGAACGGGTATCAAAAACGCTGATTGAACAAATTGACAGCTTGTCTGACATTGCTACCGAATTCAGCAATTTTGCCAGGATACGCCTGAAGCAAAAAGAACGCATTGATCTGGTTGAAAGAATCACACAAATTGAACATTTGTTTTCGGGTTTGAGTTCCACACGTATTGTTGTGCATAATGAAGTGGATGGCCCGGCATGGATACTTGCCGACAAAGAACAAGTGGTCAGAATGCTGAATAACCTGCTTAAAAACGCACTGCAATCGATACCTGAAGGGGCCCATGGCATAATCCGTATCACCTTATGGGATAAAGAAGACTATTATCTGCTTAGCATTGCCGATAATGGCATTGGAATACCGGATGACCTGCGTGAAAAAATATTCAGTCCGAGTTTTACAACTAAAACCTCAGGTATGGGTTTAGGCCTTAGTATTGTGAAAGGCATTGTGGATAATATGGATGGCAGAATATATTATGAAACTGAAAAAGATAACGGAACTGAATTTTTTATAGAAATCCCGAAAATAAATCTATAAATTTTATTTCCCTGGTGATTCATACGCTTCAATCCCGGATTCCAGAAATTCAATAAAAACATCCGGGTTGGTTTCAAATCTCATGGGTTTTTCACTGATTATTGCTTCTGTTTCAGGATCTATCATGATATAAAAAGGCTGTGAAATGACATCAAAATCACGAATCTGCCTGTCCATGTTCATTTTGCCAATGGTCTTTTTTATTTTCCCGTCCACTTCAGAAGTGTACCAAAATTCTTCAGCCAGCTTATAACGTTCATCAACATACAGTTTGGTGATGATGAGTTCATTGTTAAAATAATTTATAACCTTTGGATCGCTCCATATTTCGGCCTGCATTTTTTTGCAATTACTGCATGAATGACCGGTAAAATACAAAAGAAGAGGCTTTTTCTGTTCTATTGCACATTGGCGGGCCTGTTCATAATCAAAATAGCCATGGATACCATTGGGATACTCCAGGAAATCATTGTACAAAGGATCGTCGCACAGGATGTCTTCCACGGTGCTTTCCGCCGGCATGCTGGAGCCGGTATTGTTCAGTTCAAATTTTTGTGCGGATGGTGGTGGAAGTAAAGAGGAAATGGATGTAAGTTGCGCTCCAAACAGTCCGGGCACTAAATATACTGCAAAACTCAGGGATGCAATGGCAAGCAGAAGTCGGAAAAAACCAATGTGTTTGATCTCTGTATCATGCGGAAAACGAATTTTCCCCAGTAGATATGCTCCTAATAAGGTAAATAAAACAATCCAGATGGCAAGATACAGGTCACGGCTAAGGATGTTTAGGTTATTTGCCTGATCAATGTTCGACAGGAATTTCATCGAAAAGGCCAGCAATATAAAGGCAAAAACCACTTTAACAGCATTCATCCATCCGCCTGATTTAGGCAGCTTTTTTATCCATCCTGGTGATATTGCCAAAATGGTAAATGGCAGGGCAAATCCCAGGCCAAATCCGGCCATGCCAATGGTTGGCTCAAGCCATGATCCACTTGCAGCGCCTTTTACCAATAAAGCCCCTACAATAGGCCCTGTACACGAAAAACTGATAATGACCAGGGTGAGTGCCATGAAAAATGATGCCAGGATACCCCCTTTGTCCACTTGTTTATCAGCTTTGTTGGCCAGTCCGGATGGAAGCACTATTTCAAACGTACCAAAAAATGAGATGGCAAAAATGACAAAAAGCAAAAAGAAAATTCCGTTGGCTACCCACGAGGTACTTAGTGTGGTTGTAAGATCGGCACCGGCGCTTGTTAATGAAACAATCAGTCCGACAATAGTGTATAACAAAATGATGGAAATGCCAAACACAACAGCTTTTAAAAGGGTATTGAGTTTATTTTGAGTTCCCTGCATGAAAAAACTGACTGTCATGGGTATCATTGGAAACACACATGGTGTTAATACCCCTGCAAGTCCGGCCCCAATGGCAATAAGAAAAAAACCAAGTAACCCACTGCTTTTGGATGAGTCTTTAGGTTTTTCGGATGTTGTGTTTGTTGTATTATCCTGTGTTTTTGCAATGCTATCTTTATCATTCGCTGATTTTGTATCTACTTTTTCCTTTCCTATAATATCATGGCTGGCTATATCACTATCTTTATTTTGTGTGGTGTCTGAGTCAATAAAAACTTCGGAAACGGGTTTGAAATCAATATCAACATCAACGGCAATGTCCTCAAACACCAGCACACATTGACCGTCGTCAAAACAAGCTTGTCCGTCAATGGCTCCTTTGATTGTAAAACTATCATTGGTCAGCACCTTGAATTTCTGGGTGTATGTAGCCTTTTTTGCATGGTATTTTACCTCTACGTTAAAAACGTCATCGTAGGATTTTATGGGTTCTGGTGATTCCTGGATACCGCCTACAGGTTTATAATTGGGGGATGATTCAAAATCAAAGACCAAAGGCATAGGGCCTCCTTCTGCCATGTTAATAGTGTACAGATGCCAGTTTTTTTCAATGCTGGCTTCCATAACCAGGTTAATATGATTCTCATCAACTTGCTGTGTTGTTAATTTCCATGTAACGGGGTTTTCCTGCTGTGCATTTCCTTCAACGGGGAACATAAAAATTCCTGTCACCAGCATGAGAATAAAACTGAACGAAAACAATGGCTTCATAGCAAAAATATTATTGATTACAGTGTTGTCCTTACAATGAAATTTCTTCTTCATCATTATTAAAAAAATGGTATTCAGTTAAATGGTATGTTGTTGATGCAACAACTTTTAACTGAATGTTGTATTTTTTTTGCCATCTTTTTTTCAAAGATCTGAATCCTTTTTTCCTGTTAATATAAGCTTCTAAAAAAGGATGTGTTTTTATGACAACCAATTTGTGCTTATTTTGTTTAGCAAGGGCTTGTAATTTATTTTCAATCTCATCAATGATAAGGATACTTGCCTGAATGTTGCCTTTTCCACGGCAGGTAGGACATGTTTCATCGGTTTCAACATGCATTTCCGGCC
>JBNGDT010000063.1:11035-11735 GCA_049975305.1 Bacteroidales bacterium
ACCCTCTGGCGGGTGATTTGCATGATGCCGAATTTTGTCAGAGGAAGAATTTGATGCCTTGCCCGTTCATCCGACATTAAATTTTTCATTTTTTCAAAAAGCTGCTGCCGGTGATTTTGTTCTGCCATATCAATAAAATCAATGCTGATGATTCCACCCAAATCCCGTAGTTTGAGTTGCCTGGCAATTTCTTCTGCAGCCGTTAAATTCACTTCGAGCGCGTTGTTTTCCTGATCTTTGGTGTGCTTTTTACTCCCGCTGTTTACATCTATAACATGCATGGCCTCGGTATGTTCAATGATCAGGTATGAGCCATCTTTCATCGGAACAATTTTACCAAAAAGGGTTTTAATTTGTTTTTCAATATTGAAATATTCAAAGATTGGGGTTTTTCCTTTGAACAGTTTTACATTGTTGGATTTATCGGGTGCAATTTCCTGTATGTATTTTTTGATTTCAATTAATGTTGCTTCATCGTTGATGATAATTTGTCCGAAGTTTTTCGTAAGAACATCCCGGATCATTACTTCAGTCCGGTTGATTTCCCCAATAATGAGCATTGGAGGTTTGGCATTTTTGAGTTTTTTTACTCCCTTTTCCCATTTTCCAATAAGAAAACCGAGTTCTTTATCCAGTTCAGCAACTTTTTTGTTTTGTGTAGCGGTGCGTATAATGACACCGTAATTTTTAGGCTTAATGC
>JBNGDT010000064.1:0-11728 GCA_049975305.1 Bacteroidales bacterium
CCCCCTGTTAATTTACAAGATAGCCTAATTATTGATTATGGTTTTCAAGATACAACAATTAACGCCTATAAACCATGGTTTACCGACTATACATGGAGTATTGGCAGCAATGATTCAGCGATTGTTATCAATACATCCGGGTGGGTATCAGTAACAGTTACTGATGAATTGGGTTTTACATCAGAAGATTCAGTTTATGTATCTTACCCCAATCCGGATATAATTTCCGATACAACAATTTGTGCCGGAGACACCATAACCTGGAATACCAGTTTTACCCATGATTATGACTTTCTTTGGAATGATAGTTCAACAGACAGTTTATTACATATAAACTCATCCGGTTCCTATCATTGCATTATATCAGATTCCTCAGGTAATCTTTTTTATACAGATACAGTAAATGTTGCCATTGATGATTTTCCCAATGAATTGTACCTTGGTCCTGATACGTCATTGTGTTCAGGAAGTTTATTTTCTCCTTTAGAATTACCTGCAGGCATTGTTTCGTACTTGTGGAACACAGGTGTTTCAACCGAAAACATTGTTGTTGATACTGCGGGCGATTACATTTTAACTGTAAGCAACAGCATTGGTTGTAATGCAACAGACACAATAGCAATTAACATTAGCGGTATTGCGCCTAATGTTGATTTTGATTTTGATACCGTTTGCCTGGGTGATTCTACTCATTTTATTGATAACAGCTCAACATCAGATGGGAGTATAATTGATAGTTGGCAATGGGTTTTTAATTCTACTGACACTCTAACGCTTCAATCTCCTGGATATTTATTTTCTGAGGCTGGTTTTAATGATGTAGAATTAACTGTAACAACTTCGAATGGGTGTATAAATTCAGTATCCAAAGATGTTTTTGTAAAACCAGCACCCATAGCAGATTTTTCCCTGCTATATGGCTTGTCAACATGTCCCGGATCACCTGTTATTACTTTAAACAACAGTATTGACACCACTGCATATATGACAAACTTTTGGCAAACATCTGGCGACGACACTTCTACTGATGAATCCCCAACATTTAATTTTGAAAACACTGGTGTTGAACAAATACAACTTATTGTTACAAACGCTTATGGCTGCAAAGACAGCCTTGAAATAGATATTAATGTTGCTAATAATCTCCCCTTGACGGAACCAGTTGATCTGATTTCACCATCAGATAATTATTTATTCAATGAAGCATCAATTTCTTTTATATGGAATGAGGTGGATGATGCAGCATATTATGAGCTTATTGTTTCAAATTCTGAAAACTTTGATGAATTAGTACTGGATACAATATTATTGAATAATTCTTTTAATAATTGGAACATTCCTGATACATCAACATATTTTTGGACTGTTACGAGTTATAATCCTTGTGGTACAACATCAGATACGATGGAAATATACCGCTTTAACTATACCTTGTTAAATGAAAATTGTGTTTTTTGGATAACTCCTCAGAATAATGATGTTTCAAATGATACAGTAACATCTCTTTACGATAGAATATCTGAAACTTATTCCATATCACGTGAAGGAAATACGAAACTTATTACCGATTCTTTAGCTCTTCCGTTATTATCCTTTTCAAATGGTGAATCTTTTTCTTTTGGTGATATTCTTGATTTAAATCATAAATCTTTGTCAATTATTGTTTTATCAAAAGCATTTTCAGGAGGAGGGTATTTCCTTTCAAAAGGGTTCACAACGCTTAATACATATGTTTTAGGTCTAACTACCAATGATAAAATTACTTATTATTACCGGGATAATTCCATATATAATATTCAAAGTGAAAATTATTTTTTAAATCATTATTCTATAATTACGGCAATAACAAACAGAAATAATAATACCAATTATCTGCGTGTTGGCGCTGATACAATTGGTAATGTGTCAGATATTGAAGGGTCATATTATAATTTTGATTCATCTGATGAATTTAAAATTGGTAAAGCTGGTAATTACTTTTTGGATGGAAATATTGCAGAAATCATCATTTACGATACGGTGCTTAATGAAACAGAGACAGAGCTTGTACACCAATACCTCCGCCACAAATACGCTCCCCCCGTCAACCTCGGGTACGACATACGCACCCCATTTTTCTGCGACACCACCATCACCGCTGCCAACAAACCATGGTTTACAGATTATCACTGGAGCACAGGTTCCACGGATTCGGTGATCACGGTAAGTGAGAGCGGCACGTATGCGGTAACGGTCACCGACATTTTCGGTTTCACCAGCACGGATGACATCCGCGTGGTATATCCGGAGGTGTATCAGCCGGATGCGGTATCAGAAATCTGCTATGGCGATACGCTGCAATGGGCTGTGGACCTGCCGGAAAGCGACTACAATTTTGCGTGGCTAAATTCTGATTCCACAGGCAACAGCGCAATGTACTGGGAAAACACAGAGGCTGCCGTAGAAATCACCGACAGCCTTGGCTGCACTTACCGCAGCGACACCATCAGCGTGGAGCTGGACATGTATGAATTCACCGCCGGCTTTGGCACGCAGGACACCGCCCTGTGCATTGGCAACCGCCTTACTTTCCTCAATGGCGCCGGTGAAGCCGTAAGCTGGCTGTGGCAGGATGGCAGCACGGATGATGCATTTCTCATAGAAGGGCCGGGCACCTACCACGCCACCGTTACCAACGATCTGGGCTGCGTGGCTGTGGATACCGTGGATGTGAGCATCCTCGGCACCGTGCCCGAACCGGATTTTGGCATCACCGGGCATTGCGCCGGCGCAACCATCAGCCTCACAGATTCATCCACCAGCCCCGACGGCACCATTACGACATGGGAATGGATATACAACGATGCGGTGTTTGACACTGGCGAGCAGGCGTCCATCAGCTTCGACAGCGCCGGCAATTACGATATCACCCTGCAGATTTACACGGACGTGGGCTGCCACAATAAATTCACCCAAACGGTGGGTGTACATCCTTTGCCGGTGCCGGATTTTGCGCCGTTGACAGGCTGTGAAGACAACGCCATCTTTTTTGACAACCTCAGCACCATCGAAAGCGATACCATTGCTTATACCCGCTGGCAGTTTTTCGATGGCGATGAATATCATACGAGCGGCGCTGCCGGTGCTATCCATACCTACGATTCCGTCGGTACTTACAACGTGACCATGGAAGCCGTCTCCGTCTGGGACTGTGCAGATCAGATCACACAGGAAGTAGAAATCAAACCCTCCCCCGAAGCGGATTTTGCGCATTCGGCAGCATGCTCAGGCGTACCGGTGTTTTTCAGCTCCCAAAGCAGCAGCAGTGAACCGTTGAACCCCGTTATCAACGTATCGTGGGATTTCGGCGACGGCACCAGCAGCACCTCCAACAGCCCGGAACATGCTTATGACATTGCCGGCCTTTACGACATGGAATTAGTGGTCTTTGCCCTCAACGGCTGCACCGATACCATGCATTACACCATAAATGTGCACAACAGCCCGGAAGCCATAGCCACCAACTTGAACGCCTGTGCCGCCACCCCGTTTATGCTTACCGATTCGTCTGTGGCAGGCGGTGACAGCATCATTCTGTGGAGCTGGCTGGTGGATACAGTGGAAATGTCCGGCCAACAGCCTGAAATTGTTATGCAGTACCCCGGCACTTACGCATTGCAACTCCGTGTGGCCACGGAACACGGCTGCATTGATGAAATTGACACCCTGCTGTACGTGTGGGAAACTCCCGCAGCGAATTTCAGCATGCCCGCTGATTGGGGCGAAGTGCCGCTTACCATGGCACTGGAAAATACTTCCGGGGGGGCCACAGCCTACCACTGGAATTTTGGTGACAGCACATATTCGGAAGCAGAAAACCCCGTGCATACCTGGATGGAAACAGACACCTATCAAATTCAACTGGTTGCCGTCAACGACAAATCATGCACCGACACAGCCACTCGGGAGCTGCGAGTTGTTGTTCCCATGGTTGATCTTGTGGTAATAGACATACGCTCCGAGATGGACGGCAATTACTTAGTCGTAGAGGCCGATATCGGCAATGCGGGGTCGGTGCCTGTAGATAATCCCGCCTTAGAACTGAACACCGCCACCGGCAGCCGCCACCGCGAAGTGCTTGATCATAGCCTTGATGCAGGCGATGTGGAAACCTATACCTTTACCACACAGCCGTACATCCCGGATGGCCGTATGCCTGAATACGTGTGCGTATTTATTGACCCGGGCGTCACCGATGCTGTGCCTAAAAACAACGAATATTGCGTTTTGCATGAAGCCGGATTTCAAATATACGACCTGTATCCCAACCCGGTATCAGGGCAACTCAACATCGCTATGCTCATGCCCGCCGACGGGGAAATACAAGCAGACATATTTGATATGACCGGACGTCTGATGTTTAATAAAACCATAAGCCTGACATCCGGATATCACATCCTGACACTTGACTGCACAGAATTCAGCAGCGGCCGATACACCCTGCGTATGCAGTATGTTGGAAGTGAAGAAATACGGAGCTTTGTGGTGGAATGAGGCGGTGGCTTCAGAGGCAATACTCACGATTGGTCAATAAGCTCTTCAAAAAACTGAAGGTATTTTTCCTGCCAGGCTTGTTTGGAGTATTTGTCAACGACGGTTTTGCGACCTGCTTTACCAAGTTTATTCCGCAAAGCCGGGGATTCTACCAGGGCAGAAATCTTACCAACCCACTCATCATCTGTACTGGCAAGATACCCGTTTTTACCGTCCTGGATAATTTCCGTATTGACACCTACAGGTGACATGATGGTGGGAATTTCAAGCGCCATGTATTGCAGGCCTTTAAAACCACATTTTCCACGTGTCCAGTTATTATCCGGAAGTGGCATGATGCCGATATGAATTTCAGAGAGGTCTTTAATCTCTGTTGACTTGTCCCATTGAACAACCTCAACAGGTATTTCCGGACATTGATAAGTAAAATTGACAATGATTCTGAACCGTATTTTATCTCCATATTTACGATACAAGCGCTTAAGCACCGGAATGGCTGTTTCAAAATGTTTCAAAGTGGGTTCAGTACCCGTCCAGCCAATTGTGATCACATTTGCGTCATTTTTCCTGCAGGGCTTGTGATAATCCACATCTATCACAGTTGGAAAAACCCGCACGTCAGCATTATACTGCATGGCATACCGGGCTAAATATTGATTTCCCACAGTGACGACATCTGCATACCCACATATTTTTTTGGTTTTTTGTGGTTGTTTGATCCACCTGAGGTTTTGGTTACCAATAGACGTATCATTAATCCAGATGCTGTCATCAAAATCATACACCACAGGAATATTTAAGCTTGCCAATTTTTTTTCAAATCGTGTTGTCCCCAGCATAAAAACCTCCCTGTAAATAAAAACAGCATCATATTGTTTTGCCCTTCTGACATCTTTTATCCGGTAAAAAAAGGCTTTAAGCATAATGAAGAATTTTCCGAAATAATGCCCTGATGCATAAAATACATCATCATCTTTTTCTGAAATGATGTTGCTGTATGTAATTTCCCATCCATTGGATTTCATGTATGTCAAAAACTGCTCAATACGAAATCGCTGACCCGGGCTTCGGTCATAACGATGTTGTACAAGACATAACAATTTTTTCATCTTCATCCAATAATGTTGTTATAAGCTTTAAGATACAGATCACAAGCTTTTTCCAAAGAAAACAATTCGTTTGCTACCTGCCTGAGTTTTTCCGGGCTAATGTTTTTAAGCTCATCAATTTGCTCAACAGCAAACCGGTATGAGTCATCATTTAAGTCTTTTAGTACAACACCTATCTTGTGTTTTTCCACGATCCTGTCAATATCCCCGACATTGGCGTTACAAATGACAGGCACGCCCATAGCCAGCAGTTCTGCCAGCTTGGTAGGAGAAGATGCTTTTTTTGAAAACACAGGTTTGATAAAAAACAATGACACTGAGCTGAGACTTATCATAGCCGGCACCTCCTGTCGGCTAACTGAACGTAAAATAATCTGTTCCGTGGGTATGTTTTTTGCTTTTGCCGAATTCAGCAGGATGTCCGGATTATCACCAGTAAGGATCAAAAATTTTGCCTGTGGCTTTTGTTTCAGCAATTCCGCGTAAAAATCCAGCATTTCATCTGTCATGTACCATGTTCCCAGGGATCCCAGGTATAATAATACGAAATCATCCTCTGCAATGCCTGTTTCCTCCCTGAAGGCTCTGACCTGCTTTATATCTACTTTGTCAGGATCAAAATGCTTCATGTCTGCACAACAAGGGATCACGGTGATGTCATCATCTTGTATGTTAAGAGGTTCCCTTTCACACATCACATCTTTACCTGATTCAGTGAGGCTAATAATGTGGTCTGCGTTTTCCAGGAACACTTTTTCGCGTCGTTTAAAATAGGTATAAATCAGGTTAAAAACAGGATTTTTACGATTCCACAGGCCACCATCAACCCTTTCGTCAGGAAAAAAGCCACGCATGTCAAACAAAAAGGGGACTCCTGATTGCCATTTCAGGTGCAGGCCGGCAAAAGCAGCGATGTACGAGCGGCAGTGGCATACATCAAAATGATACGCTTCATCCAGATTAGCTGCATTTTTTTTTAGTGTACGTATATCCCTGATGGTAGAAATAACCGGTGGTCTTTTGGTATATGTTACCGGATGCCATTGGATGTTATGTTTATCCATAAGGGATGCAATGTGTTTTTTCCCTGCTTGAAATGCGTCTGGTTTTTCAGCACTGAGAACATGAAATTCATGTCCGTTTTTACTCAGCCCAATCAGGTAGGGAATAACCTGGGACTGACCGAGGGAATCGGTCATTCCATCGTATGAAATGTAAAGCACGCGCATAGTAAAAACTGGATAAATGCCGGAAAAATAAGCGGGTTTTTAAGACAAGGTCAAACGGAGACCACTTCTTTCACTTCCGGCACGTCCTGTTTGAGTTTTTCTTCCACACCCAGTTTCAATGTCTGCACACTGAAAGGACAGGAACCACAGGCGCCCAGCAGTTTTACTTCCACCACATAATCATCGGTGATGTTTACAAGGCTGATATCACCTCCGTCTGCCTGTAAATATGGCTTGACTTCTTCAATGGATTTTTTAATTTTTTCTTTGATCTTTTCCATACATCATTTATTTTGAATTTCCACTCGTTTGGTAGCCGGTTTTTCTTTGTTTCTTATGTCCACCTGTTTCATCATTTCCACGGCGGCTTTTTCAAAAGCCTTCCCGGTAATGGAACTGGGGTTTGTGCTGGCAGGTTTTCCCTCATCGCCACCTTCACGTATGCTTTGCACAAGGGGGATTTGACCTAAAAGAGGTACGCCGGATTCTTCAGCCAGTTTTTTACACCCTTCTTTACCAAAAATATAATATTTGTTGTCTGGCAATTCTTCAGGCGTAAACCATGCCATGTTTTCGATGAGCCCAAGTACAGGCACATCAATGCCTTTTGTTCTGAACATGTTAATTCCCTTTCGTGCATCTGCCAGAGCCACTTCCTGTGGAGTTGACACAATCACAGCACCTGTCACAGCAACGGTTTGCACCAGTGTTAAATGAATATCGCTGGTTCCGGGAGGCAGATCGCAAATCAGGTAATCAAGTTCACCCCAGTCAGTATCATTCAATAATTGTTTAAGTGCATTTGAAGCCATAGGGCCTCTCCACACCAATGCAGAATTTTTATCCACAAAAAAACCAACAGATAACATTTTAACACCAAATTTTTCAAAAGGCAAAATCCATTCTTTGCCGTCTTCTTTTTTGCCGTGGGGTTTTTCATCTTCCAGTCCGAACATCTTAGGAATGCTGGGGCCAAAAATATCAGCATCAAGAAGGCCGACTTTATAACCATGCATAGCCATGGCAACAGCCAGGTTTACAGCTACGGTGGATTTTCCAACCCCACCCTTTCCTGAAGCTACAGCCACAATGTTTTTCACTTTACCAATTCCGTTTTTTCCTACACCGGTATTCACTCTTGCTTCTTTGGTAATCTGTTTTGCTTTGGCTGTGATGTTTCCACGGATTTTAATTGTGTCTTTCCCAAACGCATCCTCCAGTATTTTAACGGCAGCCTGTTTGACTGAATTGATAAAGGGATCGTTGTCTTTTTCAAAAGTAAGATCAAATTTCACCACATTTCCGTCCACACTGAGATTGTCAACCATATTCAGTTCGACAATATTTTTACCGTTGCCCGGATACAATACTTCCTGCAAGGTTTTTAAAACATTATTTTTATTCAGTTCCATCGTGATATACAATTAAATTATACAAGCGTAATTTGATGCAAAGGTAACAAAGTTTTGATGGAATAGTTGACATCCACCTGTGCTTTTTCCACCTGATTCGTCCTCATTTAATATAAACAGGCACAGTATTAACAAATAAATTGTTGATAAACTTTGGTTATATTATTTATTCGTAGTATTTTTGCACTCCGTTAGGTCAACGTGTCATTTATAATGAATTGATTTTTAACAATAAAAAGAAATATTGTGGATACATTAAGTTACAAAACAAAGTCGGCAAACAAGGCTACCGTAAACAAAACATGGTATATTGTTGATGCTGAAGATAAAGTGCTTGGGCGGCTGGCATCAGGTATAGCCATGGTGCTTAGAGGCAAACACAAACCTGATTTCACGCCGCATGTGGATTGTGGCGACAATGTCATTGTCATCAATGCCGAAAAGGTGCGTTTGACAGGTAAAAAAATGACAGACAGGGAATACGTAAGAAATTCAGGTTACCCGGGTGGCAAATATACGACTACAGCAAAAGAGATTTTAAAAAAACAGCCTCATAAACTTGTTGAAAACGCTGTTAAAGGCATGTTGCCTCACAACCGCCTTGGACGTCAGATTTTCAAGAATCTGCATGTGTATGCCGGCCCTGAACATGAGCATAAAGCACAAAAACCTCAAAATTTAGATTTAAACAGCATTAAGTAAAAATATGGATACAATCAATACAATTGGAAGAAGAAAATGTTCTGTTGCCCGCATCTATATGAAAAGCGGCAAAGGAAATATTATCATCAACAAACGTAAAATGGAAGACTATTTTCCATTGAAACAACATCAGAACATTGCGCTTAAACCATTCGCTCTTACCGAAACCATGGGTAAATACGACATAAAAGTAAACCTGCATGGTGGCGGTGTAACAGGGCAGGCTGATGCTATGCGTCATGCAATAGCCAGGGCGTTGATGAAAATAGACCCGGAATATCATGCTGTGCTTAAACCTGCCGGTATGCTTACACGTGATCCCCGTGTTGTTGAACGTAAAAAACCCGGACAGAAAAAAGCCCGTAAAAAATATCAATTTAGTAAACGTTAAAGGTTTAGCTGATCAAACAGGTTGTTTAGTATCTAAACCGGCAGGATCCGAAAGGCTACCTGTTGGTTGTTAAAATTAAGAATGTAAACAAATATTTTAAATTTTCAATCATGTCAAGAACAAATTTCAACGAATTGCTTGAAGCAGGTGCTCATTTTGGCCACCTGAAACGGAAATGGAATCCAAACATGGCTCCTTATATCTTTAAGGAGCTTAATGGAATTCACATTATAGATCTTCACAAAACCATTGTAAAGATTGACGAAGCGGCAAACGCTGCCAGGCAAATTGCAAAATCAGGACGTAAAATCCTGTTTGTGGCTACCAAAAAACAAGCGAAAGATATTGTAGCCGAACGCGTGAAAGAAATCAAAATGCCTTACATTACCGAAAGGTGGTCGGGTGGCACATTGACAAACTTTCCAACCATCCGTAAAGCGGTGAAAAAAATGCAGTCTATTGATAAAAAGCTCAATGATGGTACTTTTGAACAATTATCAAAACGTGAGCGGCTGCAAATTGAACGCCAGCGTGCCAAACTGGAAAAAACACTTGGCAGTATTTCAGACCTGACACGGCTGCCTGCTGCTTTGTTTGCTGTTGATGTTTCCAAAGAATACATCGCTGTATATGAAGCCAATAAACTCAACATTCCTGTTTTTGGAATTGTGGATACAAATTCAGATCCCGGTCCTATTGACTTCCCCATTCCTGCCAACGATGATGCTTCTAAATCCATTGACCTGATCATAAGTGTCATCTGTAACGCCATTAAGGAAGGTCAGGAAGAAAGAAAAGCCGGAAAAGAAATATCGGAAGCCGAAAAGCCGAAAAAAGAAGAAAAAACAGAAAGGCCGAGAACCACTAAAAAATCCGCCGCTAAAGTTGAAAGACCCGGTGAAAAAGAGGAAAAAAAGGACATTACAACTGATAAACCCAAAGCATCCGGAGAAAAAAGCCCTGAAGAAAAATCCGGGAATACTAAATAAGATAAATAATTGATTGTTAAACTTTTTTAATACAACCCTTAAAATGACTAAAATTTCTGCATCAGATGTTGCAAAATTACGTAAAATAACCGGTGCCGGTATAATGGATTGTAAAATAGCCCTGACCGAAGCCGATGGCAATTTTGATAAAGCCCAGGTAATCGTTCGTGAAAAAGGCCTAAGCATCGCTAACAAGCACGCTGACAGAGAAGCTACCGAAGGAGCTGTTATAGCCAAAACTACTGATGACCATAAAACAGGTGTTATCATTTGTTTGAATTCAGAAACAGATTTTGTGGCCAAAAACAATGATTTTGTTAGTTTTGCCCATAAAATTGCTGACCTCGCCCTGGATAAAAAACCGGAATCCTCTGATGAGCTAAAAAATCTTGAGTTGGATGGCAAACCCTTGTCTGAACAAATCCAAACCATGAGTGGCATCACTGGTGAAAAAATAGAACTAAGTTACTACGACATAATACAGGGTGAATATGTTGTTTCTTATATTCACATGAACAACAAAATAGGGACCCTTGTCAGCACAAACATCAAAGCTGGTAAAGAAGTAGTTAAAAATGTGGCTATGCAAGTGGCTGCGATGAATCCTATTGCCATTGATAAAGATGATGTGCCACAGGATATCATCGACAGGGAAATGGAAATCGGACGTCAACAAGCCAAAAACGAAGGAAAACCGGAACAAATCATTGACACGATTGCTGCCGGAAAAGTTAAAAAATTCATCAAAGAAAATACTTTGCTCAACCAGCCCTTTACTCAAAACAACAAAATTACCGTTAAAGAATACCTCCAACAGGAGAATAAATCACTGACTATTACTAAATTTAAACGTTGGACATTGTCGTAAGACAGATGTTTCGAGGTTTACTGTCAATGGGGTAAGCTAGCGAAAGGGCGAGGGGGCGATGAAGAAAATGAATAAACCAAAATTCATTATACTATGTCAGTTATTAATTCAGCAAGGGAATTGAACGTTTACAAATTGGCTTATGAGGCTGCAATGGAGATTTTTATGATGACCAAAGATTTTCCTCCCGGGGAAAAGTAAGATTTAACAAGTCAAATCAGAAAATCATCCCGCTCTGTGGTCAGTAACATTGTTGAGGCTTGGCGAAGAAGACGATATTTGAAGACTTTTGTTTATAAATTAAACGATTCAGAAACCGAAGCAGATGAAACCATTTTATGGTTAGATTTTTCATTGGATTGTCATTATATTTCAAAGGAAAAACATGATAAATTAACGGAAAAATACGATCATATTTTATCTATGCTGGTAAACATGATTACCTGTCAAGTTTCACAAGGTTGTTATGTAAAACAATCTTGCTTTGTTTTAATT
>JBNGDT010000065.1:0-11542 GCA_049975305.1 Bacteroidales bacterium
GTTTAGTTTTTTATAATCTTTAAGCTTTGTGCGGCTCACAGCAATATAATCATATTAAAGTTTCCTTTTATGGAAAATACCTGCATTTTTTTGATTTTTAATGTAAAAATGCTCAAGTTGGGTTAATCATCATTTCTATCTATATTTGCACCATATTTTGGAGATGATGCTATGCGGATGTGGCGGAATTGGTAGACGCGTCAGACTTAGGATCTGGTGCCGCAAGGCGTGGGGGTTCGAGTCCCTTCATCCGCACTTTACAATACCTATTGTTTCCATTGGAAATGGAACGGTTTTTTTAATGACATAAAAACAGTTGTAGAAAATGAAAGTAACCAAAGAAAATATTGACGATTTAAATGCAGTATTAACTGTAAACATAGAAAAAAAAGATTACCAGGACAAGGTCGATCAAACCCTCAAAGAACAACGTAAAAGTGTCCAGATGAAAGGCTTCAGGCAAGGGAAAGTGCCAATGGGATTGATCAAAAAAATGTATGGCAAACATGTTATGCTCGAAGAAGTGAATAAAGTAGTTTCTGAAGCATTGAATGACTACATTCAAAAAAATGAAGACATGAAGTTGCTGGGCGAGCCCATTGCCAGCGAAGATCAGGCAACAATAGATTTTGACAAGGAAGAAGATTTTACCCTCAAATTTGATGTCGGCCTGAATCCTGAACCGGAAATTGAACTGAACAAACGCATTAAAATTCCTTATTACAGCATTAAGGCTGAAGATAAACTGGTGGATGAGTACATTGAAAATTACGCCAAAAATTTCGGCGAACTGGTTGATGCGGATGTCTCCGGTGAAGAAAGTTACGTTACCGGCAAATTGACACAACTGGATGATGACGGGAACCCGCTGGAAGACGGCATTGTCAATGAAAAAGCAGAGGTTGCGGTGTCATTGGCCAAAAACGATGATATCAAAGCCCGGTTGGTTGGCTTAAAAAAAGGAGATACTGTGGATTTTGATATCTGGAAAGCTTTTCCCAATGAAACTGAAATCACAGGCTTGCTAAACATTGATAAAGAAGAAGCAAAAAAAATCAAGCATACCATGTTCCGACTGGAAGCAGAAACATTCCAAACGTTTAAAGAAGCCGAAATTGACCAGGACCTGTTTGATAAAGTGTTTGGCAAAGATGAAGTAACATCCTTGGAAGAATTCCGCAAAAAAATCGGGGAACAGGTTGAACAAATCTTTATGCCCGACATTGATTATAAGTTCATGATTGATGCCAAAGATAAACTGGTGGAAAAATTTGACCCGGAGTTGCCTGAAAAATTCCTAAAACGCTGGCTTTCTCAAACTAACAAAGAGCTTACCAAAGAAAAAATTGAAGCAGACTGGGACAATTTTGTCAAAGACATGAAGTGGCAAATCATTACCAATGAAATTGCAAAACAACATGACATTGACCTTAAACCTGAAGAGCTTTTTAGTACCGCTAAAAGTTACGCTGAATCGCAATTTCGCCAGTACGGTATGAGTTATATTCCCGAGGAACAACTTGAAAAATATGCCCAGGAGATTTTAAAAGACAAAGAAACTCGTAGGAAAATTACCGATAAAGCAATGGAAAACAAAATCATGGATGTGTTAAAAGAAAACATTAAACTGGACGAAAAAACTGTATCTTTTGATGAGTTCAAATCCTTTTTTGATGATAAAAAATAAACATTATGAATAGGAAAAATGATTTTTACAAATATGCCACAGGGCATCTTGGCATCAATAGCCAAACGCTTGATGACTATGCCAAAGTAACATCAAGTTACATTTCCCCTACCATTATCGAAGAACGCCCGATGAACATTGCTACCATGGATGTTTTTTCACGCCTGATGATGGACCGCATTATCTTTTTGGGCCTTCCCATTGATGATTATGCAGCCAATGTCATCCAGGCACAATTGCTTTATCTGGAATCCAATGATCCCGAAAAAGACATCCAGATTTATTTCAATACGCCTGGCGGGTCTGTCCACGCAGGATTGGGTATTTACGATACCATGCAATACATCAGCTCTGACGTTGCAACCATCTGTACTGGCATGGCTGCCTCAATGGGCGCAGTTTTATTGTGTGCAGGTACTTATGGAAAACGCACCGCACTGACACATTCCCGCATCATGATTCATCAACCCATGGGTGGAGCAGAAGGCCCGGCTGCTGACCTCGAAATCACAACACGGGAAATTCTGAAACTCAGAACCGAACTGTATGAAATCATCGCCAAACACTCCGGCAAATCCCTGGAAAAAGTAGAAAAAGATTCTGACAGGGATTACTGGATGACTGCCGATGAAGCCAAAAAATACGGCATGATTGACGAAGTGCTGACACGAAAAGACAACAAATCAGGT
Source organism: Bacteroidales bacterium (assembly GCA_049975305.1). Lineage (GTDB taxonomy): Bacteria > Bacteroidota > Bacteroidia > Bacteroidales > ML635J-15 > JAQIBY01. Next base: position 2,377 of record JBNGDT010000065.1, read on the forward strand.
TAAGTGTTTATGGAAGACAAATGCTCATTTTGTGGACGCCAACGCAATGAAGTCAATATGCTTATCAGTGGTGCTGAGGGATATATCTGTGATGAGTGTGCCGAAAAAGCCATGGATATCGTCAAGGCAGAACGGCATAAAACACATGACTTTGACCCGGAAATTCTCAAACACAATAAGCCCAAAGACATCAAACGCTTCATTGACCAATATGTTATTGACCAGGATGAAGCCAAAAAAACCGTTGCTGTTGCTGTTTACAATCATTATAAACGCCTGTCCGTGAAAAATAAAAAGCGGGACGATGTCGAGATTGAGAAATCCAATATCATCCTGATTGGACGTACCGGAACAGGAAAAACACTGATAGCACGCACCATTGCCCGCATGCTTGATGTGCCTTTTACTATTGTGGACGCTACCGTACTCACAGAAGCCGGGTATGTGGGTGAAGATGTAGAAAGTATTCTGACACGCCTTTTGCAGTCAGCAGACTATGATACCGAATCTGCCGAACACGGCATTGTCTTTATTGATGAAATTGATAAAATTGCACGCAAAGGCGATAACCCATCCATTACACGTGATGTTTCAGGCGAAGGGGTGCAACAGGCTATCCTTAAATTGCTCGAAGGCTCTGTTGTCAACGTACCACCACAAGGAGGCAGAAAACATCCCGAACAACGTATGATTCCCGTTGATACCAATAATATTCTGTTTATTGTTGGCGGCGCTTTCGAAGGCATCGAAAAAAACATTGCCAACAGGTTGAACACAAAGGTGATGGGTTACGGCGCTCAGCAGCAACGTGCAAAAATTGACAAAAATAACCTCATTAAATACGTTACCAGCGAAGACCTTCGGGCTTATGGTCTGATTCCTGAAATTATCGGCAGGCTGCCGGTAGTGTCATACCTCAATGAATTGAACAAAGATGCTTTGAAACGCATTCTTACAGAACCAAAAAACTCTCTCCTCAGGCAATACAAATACCTCTTTGAAATTGATGGTATAGATTTTTCTGTTCAGCAAGAAGCCATTGACTATATAGTTGATGTAGCTGCAAAATATAAACTTGGCGCCAGAGGCCTCCGCAGCATCTGTGAAAACATCATGACCGATGCCATGTTTGAGCTTCCCTCAAATAACGCCAAAAAATTTGTGCTCACTGAAAAACTGGCGAAAGAAAAACTGAAATTTACCAACCTCGAACAGTACAGGAAATAATGCGTATGATTTTCAGGGCAGGCTGCTAAATAAGGGATGTACTATCACTCATCATAGATAATCACGGGATTAAATACACGTAATTTGTGGTATGATATTTTTTTGGATTTTCTGCAACTATCACATACCCATCTAATAATCTCCTGTATTTCTATATTGCATATTATGAAAGCATTAGATATTTTTCTTAATTCCTCATAATTAGCTTAAGAAAAAATTATCATTCGGTGGAAGAAATTAAATCAATCCTTGATAGCAAAATACTATGATATCTCAGAGAAACACATCTATAAATATAATAAAACAAGAAGGATTTTCTCGCTTACCAAGAAGGACAGAACCAGTAAAGCAAGAGTTAAAGTTGACAGGCTTGAGCAGATGCTTGTAAAAATGAAAAAAACTATTCGGGTAGAAATGGCTGGCAACAAGAAGAGGAGCTTAAAAGTTCTTGATGAGGAAATATATCTGAAAGGCTATGAGGGTACTATTCGACAAATAAGCATTACTGGACATGGTAAAATAAACCCCGCTGTTATTATCACAAATGACTTTGACTTGAAAATAGAAAAAATAGTAAGAAAGTATGCCAAGTGATGGATAGTGGAAAAAGCAATAAGTGAGCAAATTAATTTCTTCCATATTATTTTGATTTTTCGATTTAATTTTATCTGAAAAATCAGGTTACCTTTATTGCAGTTCCCCAGTTTTTCCATTGCGGATACTGATTAAAAAACATGTAACTGATCAGTATCAATAAGAGTAGCTTCTCACCGCAAAGCCGCAATATCGCAAAGGTTTAAAATTTGTAAATTAAATTGTTAAATTATTCAATTGTTCAATTGTTCATTGTATGTACTACCTGTGGATATTGAGGTTGGTACTCTTTTTATTTCTCTGCGTCTTTGCGTCTTTGCGGTGAGAAGCGGGTTAGCGGCTCTGCGGTGAACATTGTGAGCGTCTGTCTTTTAATTTTAGCACTGAGTAGTTACAAAAAAGGGTTAAAATACAAGCCGGCCTCATCATGTTTACACTTTTCTCACTTTATTAATACCCATCGCTTTGAGTAAATAGTTTGGCAGTGGTTTTTCGGGGTCACGTTTCTGGAGGTTAATGTACCAACCTAATTTTTTCAAAACCGGCACTTTGTGTGTTTCCACAAACTCAATGAGCGTGCCTTCGGGAGCCTGAATGTATGAAAAATGCCCGGCAGCTTCGCCCATATCAAAACTATCGGAACTGTCAACAGTAAAGAGGAACCCTTTTTCTTTCACTTCCTGCCGTAGGATGTTCATGCCATTGATATCATAACAAATATGGATAAATCCCGGGTCTCCCCACATGCGATCTTTAAAAATATCTTTAGGCTCTCTTGTTCTGACTTTAATAAGCTCTATTTCGGAAGGACCAAGCAGGGGTGAAAAAGCCCCTTTTCGTGGTTCACTGTGTCTGAGTAACACACGACGGATTTCTTCCTTTCCCCCCGGCACATCACGCAGGTCATTAAATGTCCCTTTACGGTTGTACACGATATCATCATAACCCAGAATATCATGATAAATATTCATAGATTCCTGGATGCTTGTTACACCGATACACGCTCCAAAAACACCACCATTGCTATGCTTAGTCAAAAAATGTTCGGGGGTTTCAACAAACTCAAACAGGTTATCATACAGATCATGTACAAAAAAATGTTTTTGTCCGGCTGGATTGTGCGTAATTTCACTTAGGAGCTTAACATTTTTAGCTTTCATATCGCTGTAAGCCTTATCAATGTTACGGCATTTCATTTTCACTGCACTGATTCCCAAATCTCCGAGCAACATAGGTTCTTTTGGCATTTCAGGTGTTTTTCCGGTATGTTGCCATACTTCAAAACCTCCGCCGCCTTCCATGTTAATTATAAGGGCAGCATGGCGCTCCCGTGGTTCTCCACCTGTATATGGCAGCATGAATTCTGCTACGGCTTTTTCTTCAAACACCTTGATGTTCATGTTGAAGTTTTTGATGTACCAATTCCAGGCTTCCTTTATATCAGGGATGCCAATTCCGACTTGTTGAATTCCACTGATGATTTTTGACATAATTATCTGGGATTTATTTTATTAGCAAATTTAAAAAAAATAAAAGGAAAGTATTTTCTAAAATAAACCATCAAAAGTTCCTTTTTTCCGATCAGCACATCTTTCTTCCCCTTTTCAATGGCTTTCCGCATTTTTTGTGCACATTTTGAAGCAGCCATGCCATTTAGTTGTCCAGGGTCCATTTGACCATGTTTTTCACCGCTTTCTGTGATAGCAGACATTGAAATGGGGGTATTAATGCGCCCGGGACACATTATGGTTACTGAAAGACCGTCTTTGTGATGTTCGAGGCGCAGGGATTCAAAAAAGCCATGCAGAGCAAATTTTGAAGCGGCGTATGCAGAGCGTTGATGAAAACCAAAACGTCCGGAGATACTGGATGTAACGCCAATTTTTGGATGTTGAGTCTGCAATAAGGCCGGCAATAATTTTTTTGTCAGCAGAATGATGCCAAAATAATTGATTTCCATAATTTTCCTGTCAATATCAATGCTTGTATAGATGGCTTTACCACGCTGCGATATTCCATTGATAAAAACAAGACGGTCAAGTGTTTTATATTTTTCAAGTATCTGATTTGCTGATGTTTCAATATCAGCCGGATTTTCCATATTAAAACAAAATGTTTCGACACTTTCAGCAGTGTTTTGACACAACTCCGCCGTAGCATCAAGTTTTTGCTGATGAAAATCACACAAAATCAAATGATTTCCCGGTCGTGCATACTCAAGTGATAAAGCATGCCCGATACCTCCTCCGGCTCCGGTTATGACAATAGTTATCCCCATAATTTATATACAAATATACTTAAATTATCATTCATAAGCACATCCCCGCTTTTAAGATGTCCCTCAATACGTATTTTCACTGACACATGAAAAAACCTTTCCTGATGGAAAGGGTTTTTTAATGGTATAGATACCGATCTTATTCTCCGGGTACTGGTGCAGTTGGGGTTTCTTGTTCTCTTTGTTCAGTTTGCTGTTCCTGCTGAATTTCTATTTTTTGTCGGGGAATAGCAAAACTGGCAAACAAGCTCAACACAAGTAGTGCTATAGCAAGCCCCCATGTGGCTTTTTCAAGAAAATCGGTTGTTTTTCTCACACCCATTACCTGATTGCCCTGTCCGAAAGCAGAAGATAATCCACCACCTTTGGGGTTTTGCACCAATACAATCAGTATCAACAAGACACACACTATCATTAAAAGAACTGTCAAAAATACGTACATTGTCAATCGTCTTTAGATAATAATTTGTTTATTTTTTCAATTTGATTTGCAAAGTAAACACTTTTTTGTGGATATTTCAAACTTAATTTTTTGTAAGCGTTGAGGGCTTTTTCATAATGTCCCTGCCTGACATATATTTTTGCTAGTGTTTCTGTTATCAAGTCCTCCGAATCATCAAAACCAGGGGTGTCATATAAACTCTCTGTTGTAGTATTATTATCGGGTTTAAAATTATACCTGTTTTTTTCAGATTGGATAAATTTATCCAATAATTTCTGTTTTTTGGTTTTTGCAATGGTTTTATTTTGCCTTGTTTGTAAGCGCACTTGTTCTGCCTCCTGGTTGTATTTCAGGGCTTCCATGCTGTATTTTTGTTCGGGGACAGCATCAAGCGGATTAAACAAAAATATCTCATCCGAAGGAATGGAATCCTGTTCCTCTTCGTGCTTATCCTCAGGTGGATTTATTTTTTTTTTTAGTTCTTCAAGGCGTTTTTGAAGGATATTACTCAAATCCGATTCAGACGGTTTATTATTGTCTTGTTGTTCTTCGGGGGAAAGGGATGTTTTCTCTTTGATTTCCGAAGCTTGCTCTGTGGCATCGGCTATGCTTTTGGTGGAAGAAGATTGTTTTTCTTCTGCTTTATTTCTATTTGAATCTGGTATTTTCTTTTTGGTGTGTATAGGTTCTGTTTTATCAGCCTCGGATGCCTTATCATGTGTGTTTTCTATTTTTCTCTCCTGGTTTTTGCCGGAAAAATTGTTCATAATAATCTGGAAAAGCCGGCTCCGGTCAGGCGCATATGTAGCAGCGATTCTTAATTTATTTTCAAAGCTATGATCATCAATGTTTTTAAGATTTCTCGCTAATAATATCCAGGCCGTTTGGAAATACGGAAACTCTTTGGTGAGTTCGATAATTTCATTCAGACTTTTATCGTCGAGTTTACTCTGATCTTTTAAGTATGTATTTAACACATTTTTTTGCATAGCTACCAGTTTACGACGGCTTTATTGAAAATGCTTTCAGTCAGTTTATCAACGATTTCTTCGATGAGTACAGTTTCAACTGAAGTAAGGCTTTTAGAGCTTGAATAATCAGCAAATTCAGAAAATGTTTGTTCAAAATTTTGTGTTTCATCGGTTCTGTTCACAAATTTTACTTTTACCGTTATCGTCAATCTGTTCAGTGCTGCTGTTTCATTACCCTGGTATGCCTGGGGCGTAATTTTATAATCGGTAATCTCGCCTTCAAACTCCATATCAGCCATTTGATTAACCATGTTTAAATTTGTTTGTTGCACAAACCTGTCTTTCAGCGCTTCAGTAAATGTATTACTCAATGTTGGCTGTACTACAGGCGCCCTGTTGGGGAAATGCTTTACCCTGATGGTTTTTGCTTCACCAATGCTGGCTCCTGTAAAAGAATATCCGCCTGACAGACATCCTGACAAAACAAGGATTACAACAAAGCTTATTACATATACGCTATATGTTTTAAAAAGTTTCATCAGGCTTCAATGTTGTATTCTTTTATTTTACGGTAAAGTGTTCTTTCGCTGATACCAAGGTCTTTAGCAGCCAGTTTCCGTTTCCCCCGGTGCTTGTCAAGGGCTCTTTCGATGAACCTTTTTTCCATTTCAGCCAGGCTCAGGTCTTCATCTACAAATTCCTCTGTATCTTCAATGTCTGTATCATTCTTAAATACATTTCCCGGTTTCTTGTTTTCTTCGGGTTTGTTGATGTGATACACTTCTTCCTGATCATATAATTTATTCAAAATTCCTGCATTGCTTTCTTCTGCACGTCGTATGGTGTCTGGATTATCACGCATCAGTTCATGAACAATTTTTTTGAGATCATTCATGTCACTTTTCATATCAAACAAGATTTGATACAAAATTTCCCTTTCAGAATTGAAATCCTTTTGATTTTTTGGCATAATGCGTGCCGGCAATCGTGTTTTATCTATTTCAGGAATATAAGTTTTGAGGGTCTCTGCATCAACAAGCCTGTCCTGTTCAATGATAGACATTTGCTCCGTGATATTTTTCAATTGCCTGACATTGCCGGGCCATCTGTATTTCAGGAGCATTTCTTTGGCTTCAGGTGTCAATTTCAAGGATGGCATTTTATATTTTTCAGCAAAATCAACCGAAAATTTCCTGAACAACAGGTATATATCGTCCTGACGATTTCTCAGGGGCGGTATATATATGGGCACTGTATTGAGCCTGTAATACAGGTCTTCTCTGAATTTGTTCTTTTCAATGGCTTCCAATAAATTGATATTGGTGGCAGCCACTACCCTTACATCGGTTTTGTGTACTTTGGATGATCCCACCCTGATAAACTCTCCGGATTCCAGTACCCTGAGCAACCTCACCTGTGTTGATAACGGCAATTCTGATACTTCATCCAGAAAAATGGTTCCTTTGTCAGCCACTTCAAAATAGCCCTTCCGGCTGTCTGTTGCCCCGGTAAAAGCTCCTTTTTCATGCCCAAACAATTCACTGTCAATGGTTCCTTCAGGGATGGCACCACAATTAACCGCAATAAAAGCACCATGTTTCCGGTGGCTAAACTGATGAATAATTTTGGGAATATTTTCTTTTCCAACACCGCTTTCACCACTTACTAAAACAGATAAATCAGTAGATGCTACCTGTATAGCAAGGTCAATGGCCCTGTTCAATTCATTTGAATTGCCAATGATGCCAAAACGTTGTTTTATTGTCTGCAAATTCATACCAAAATTTTCCTCAAAATTAATAAAAAAAACAATTCATCACTCAAAATGGCAGGGGTTTCGCCAAAATGACAGTTAAGCATCTACATTTTTTCAAATACCCGAATTGGGGAAAAGCCGCCTTGGGCGGGAAAAATGCGAGTTCAAAATCCAAAAACCAAAGCTCAAAATAAATCCCAATTTTAAAAATCAAAATCTAAAACACCCCAAGATAATTTGATAAATAAAAGTTGGGTTGTCCTATTTCGTTATTTCCCCAGCCAAGGACAGGCAGAGCTTGCCCGGTGCCTAGCTGCAACTACGGCTGGTGGGCTGGCAGACAGGATAGACGGGTTTGGATATTTTAGTTTTGGAACTTTGGATTTTAGGTGCGATAACAAGTCCTGAAAAGCTAGTATATCAAGCTTTCAGTAAACTTAAACAAAATTTTGGTAAATTTGACGCAATAAGCGCCTAAAGTGGTTCAATCAAGAATTTTCAGGTTGTTTTCATTTTCCAGATAAATCGCAGGCTTCCCTCCAAACTCTTGTACTTTTCCTGTCACACAGATTTTTTTATTCATGAGAAAAAGATGAGGTTCATAAGAAAAATTATGCTGGTATTTATCCCATACTGTAACTGTAAATATCTGGTCAGGAAAAGATTTGTCGAGGTTAATAAATGTATTGCCTTTTCCTGACTTATGGGTGGATACAACGGTACCACAAACAGTTGCTTCTTTGTTACTGCCCATAAAAGCTCTCGCGTTGATAGTATTAAAAGTGTTTTTTGGCAATTCCTCTTTTGTCAAAGGCATTTTATCGTTTTCAGCGCTGCCTGAAAACCATGCTTCCGGATTCACCTTGCTTTCCAATTCTGATTGCATTGTTTCATCCCATGCGGGAAAAAAATCCAATCCGGTTATCATTTCCACACTATCCACAGAAACGGCATAATTTTCAATCGGTTTTGTCAGGCGTTCATTGGGCATAATGAAAGCTATTATGTTCTGATTATTTTCATCCCATGCTATTTTGTAAAAATATGCCGGCAGGCTCACATTGTTGATACTGCGCTCTACTTTGGGAAGGTCATCAGATAGTACGGGGCCTGTGTAAACAAGCACCGGCTGGTTGTTATTGAGGACATAATCACGAATAAAGTTTTCCAGCTTAGCCCATCCTCCCCGGTTAAAATCCGGCTTTTGGGGACTTATGTTTGAATAAATATAAGTAGCTGACATAGCAGATTCGCTCCAGCGATAATCAGCAGAAGGAGCCAGATGACCACGGTCATAACCATAACCATCATATTCATAGGTGCTGTCGGGCTGGAGGTGTTTCAGAAAATAATCTTCTTCCACCGCGGAGCCTGTCGAAATACTTGTATCTGGCCGAAAATCGTTGGTGCGAGATAAATTTCCCGTTTCAATTTGTGGTAAAACCATGTGAGCAACCCAGTTTGCCATTTCATGTTTTTCGTTGTATGAAATTACCAGCCCCGGATGAATTACTATTTCTTCGTTATCACATCCGGCAGGGTAGCCCGCTTTTTTGATTTCACCCGCAATGTATGATAACCTTAAATTTTCCAACACCGTGTGTAGTGAATCCTGTTTAGCCCTGATTGATTGCAACTCGGACTCTACTTCAACAATGCTGTCACTAATATCCTGGCTGTATGCCGGAGAAATAAAAGGAATTATCAAAATTATCAAAATCCCGGTGTTCAGTAAGGCTTGTTTTATATTTAATGCTTTAATGTTCATAAGCGCAATTTCATGCATGAAATGTTTATTGATTAGTTCAGATTTATTTACTTAACATTGTTTTATAAATTCAATCAATAAAGGTTTCTTTCATTACGGATTTAACTTCTTTAATTTCCGGGCGTGATAA
>JBNGDT010000066.1:0-11433 GCA_049975305.1 Bacteroidales bacterium
TTTGTTTGAACGGCAAAGATAAATAATTTAGGTGAAAGATTGAGTATTCATTTTACCTTTTTAGCCATGGATTATAAAAATACTTTTTTAGTATACTCTGAATGTTTATCTTCGTTGCAAAATATCTGACATGGAAAACATTCAAATACTGGACAAGTCATTCAGTATCTATCTTACTGAGAAAGAGATAACTAACAAGGTTACTGAAATGGCTCATCAAATCAATGAGACACATAAAGGCGAAGAAATTGTTGTGGTGGGGATACTCAACGGATGTTTTATGTTTGCTTCGGATTTGTTCAAACAACTGGAAATAGATTGCCGTATCTCATTTTTGAAACTGGCATCATACCAGGGAACACATAGCACAGGAAAAATACGCCAGTTGATTGGATTGAACGAAGACATCAAAGGAAAAACGATCATCATCCTTGAAGACATCATCGATACAGGAATTACGATGGAACATATTATCAATCAGCTAAAAGCATACAACCCATCAGATATCAAAATTGCTACCTTGTTGTTTAAGCCGGATGCTTTTCAAAAAGATTTTCACATTGATTACACAGGATTTGAAATACCGGATAAGTTTATTGTGGGATACGGACTTGATTACAATGGCTTGGGACGGAACCTGAGGCATATTTACCAAATAAGTTGATTATCTCTCATATAACTCTTTTTAATTTGCTGTTATTTTGTTTTGGAATCCTTATTTATTTTATACAGGGAATGCATTGAATAAAATCCAAAATAAAATCCAAAACCCAAACTCAAAACAGTTAATACCACAAAAAGTTAATTTTTATTATCTGTTGAATTATTATTCATGCTGACTAAGGATATTGATAGCTAATCGGTTTTTTTTAAAATATCATCTGTTTTTTTGTTCCATGTTGGTTTTGTTCTTTTTCATTCTGTTGAAATGATAAATAACATACTAATAAAAATTTTGCAGATGTTTGGAAACTGGGGTTTATCCGTCTTTACTTCGTTACGCCGGACAAGTTTTTGAACTTTGAGCTTTGGATTTTAAACTTCATGTATGGTAGTAGTTGCAAGCTTAAGTTATTTTTTTGAAGTTCCCCTGTTTTTTTCCAGGGGCGAACACTATTTAGTTACAACATTTAACCTGTTGTGGAGAAGTTGGACCAACATTTCTATAATGAACTGCGATAAAAATACTAACTGGACCACATATACAATGCTATCAGGGAAATAGAATATACCTTCAGGTTATTAAAACAGATATTGATCTGATTCAGTGAAATTACCCAATCCGTTTTATAAAGAGCCGTTTTATCGCGTACCCATTTTATTCCACACTCAACCTTAAGCCTTCGGAATGGGAATTGTATTCCGGGGCGTACATGCACTGGATGTTGGTGATGCCGTTTGAGTATTCGCCTGCATGCGTGACATACAGGGGATATTCAAACACATAAGTGCCTTTGCGCAGGCGGCTGAAAAAGAAATCAACCGAGGCGTCGCGGATGGACTGATAATACCCGATGCCGCCCTGATAATGGTAGCCTGACCTTGTGGAAACGGGTTCCAGGCAGGAGGCGCGCATGTCTTTCATGTGCACGTATTCCATATCACGGTCGCTGCGTAGGATGATCCGCACCACAATCCTATCGCCCACGCCGGGTGTATGGTCTTCATCTATGAGTTGCAGTTCAGAGCCATCGTCTGTATCTATTCGTGTGAACAGTTTTTTATCAAGCTGCAGCGGTGTTTCGTGGGACGTGATGTTGTCCATATCCTCGAAATACTGCCAGTGAAGTGCACCCCAGGCCATGCCTTCGCCTGTTTTTGTGAGTTTTACATCACCCATTTCAGGTTTCACATCACTGCCTGTCCAGTCTTTGCGGAAATAGCCGGTGCCGGCTTCCTGGTTCACAGCATCATCCGCTTTGGGATCATACACGTTTCCGCCAATTTCCACAACCACATTTGACTCCAGGTCAAGCAGGTTTTCACCCGTTAAAATAAGTGCATAAATTGCTTCGGCGGTGGCTTTGGTGGTTTTCCAGTCCTGTGTGCGTTTCTGGTTCAGCAACCATTGTTTCATGCGTTCCACCGATGTGTCATCATCCGTAATCTCATCAAAAGCCTCTATCAGCATTGCCTGGGTTTCAATGGGTGCCTGGTACCAGTAGTATCCGGGCGGATTTTTCCAGTACATGCCCATTTCATCATCCACAATGGCATATTCTTTCAATGACTTCATGATGTCGTTGGCCACATCCTGCTCACCGGTACGGTACATGCTAAGGGCTACCATGGCTTTGCTGTAATAATTCATTTCCACCCAGTATGCCTGTGCCTGGTTGTAATAGTATGTGTACGCTTCGGCATAACGCGGTGGTATCTGCACTTTATTGTGGCTAAAGCTGCGGGCATACAAGTAATGTACATGGATGTAGGAAATGTGCTTTTCCTCCATTTCCTTATCGGTAAAATTGGCTTTGAGGTAATCGTAATCCGATTTCATTTCCTTATCAAGGTAGCCAATGGCACTTTGTATCATCGGATCAACTGTACCCAACTGGTCATCATCAAGCACATCGAGATGCCTGAGATGACTGAGTCCTGACACAATATGCTGGGTAATGTATCTGCTTTCAGGCATACCTTCAAACCATGGCCATCCACCGCTGCTCACCTGACTCTTCTTCAATTTGGCAAGAGCCGATGTTTGTTCCCTGCTCATCCTGTTCATGTCAAAAAGCAAACCCACTCTGCGTTTGCGTTCTGATTCATCCTTAGCCTGGAGTACCCAGGGGGTTTGTTCAAGCATATTGGCTTTCAGGTCTTGGTTTTTCATCAGGTTGGTTTTGAGGGCATTGGATTCGGGCAGGCTTTTCCATGCTTCAAAAATGCGTTGTATCTGTGGATCGGAATTGGCAATCCATGACGCCATGCTGTTGGCATAATACCGGCTAAATATCTGTTCAGAGCACTCATAAGGATATTCCATGAGATACGGCAAGGCCTGTATGGCATACCATGCCGGGCGTGGTGTCATTTCAAGAACCAGTTTATTGTGTTTGAGGCTGGACGATGATGCGCTGTTTTTCAGTTTTTTAAACTGCCATGTTTTAGTTTCATTGCTATTGACATACATTGGCATGGATTCGGTTACCAACATACGGTTACTCAACACGGGAATGATTTTTTGCTCCCCGTCACCAAACTTATCTGTTCTGGCAATGAGTTTATATTCTACCGCTTCAATGCCTTCGGGCAGCACTATATCAAAATTCACACTTGTATTGCCATTGGCTGAGGCTGAAAAGTCAACCGTTTCAGCAGACACAATGATCTCATCTGTCACATCTTTCCCTGTGATTACATTGAGGAAACTAAGCTCCACCGTACCATTGAGTTTGTCATCTGTAAGGTTGGATACTTTCACATTAAGTTTCATTTCATCCCCTTCGCGGAAAAAACGTGGCATGTTTGGCACCACCATCAGTTTTTTACGTGTCACCATTTCATTTTCAGACACAGCCGTACACAAATCTTTGGTATGGGCAAGCGCCAAAAATTTCCATTTGGTCAGGCTTTCCGGGCTTGTGAAACTGAATGTCACATTGCCGTTTTCATCGGTGCGTAAACCGGGATAGAAAAAGGCCGTTTCGTTGAAATTTTCTCTGATCTGGACGGGTTTATCCTGGCCATTTCTATTCTGACTTTGATCAGTGCCCATGGCAGATGCACGGGAATTAGCGCTTCTGTCATCCTTAAGCTTCTCGCCGCTTGCTGCTTTCCCTGCTGGCGGGCTTTCTTCACGTTCTTCCTCATCAGCCAGGACAGCTCCGGTGGCAAATGCTCCGGCACTTTTTTCTGGTTCTGCAGATGTAAGGAACCTGGCACCCCTGTAATAACCATAATAGGTTAATCCCATTAAGTTTAATGACGGTTGCTTGATTTCAAAATCAATGATTTGTTGACCTGAAGAAATGTTTGTCAACAGATTCATAGCACTGCCTGCCTGAAACGATTCTGCCCTAATGAAGAGACTTGGATACACAGGATAATAAAGCTGTAAATTGAAATTATGTCCGTACAGTGCATCCAGTGAGGCATCATACATTGTGGCTAGCACTTCAGCAGCCACCGCCTCATTTTTCCAGCCACTGATTTTCATTTGTATTTCTTCTTCGCTGCCGGGTAAGGTCTCATCCCTGAAATGCAGGTATTCCACATTCAATTGCTTGTTGTAATAGGGAACTGTAATGTTCCTGGTTTTTTGATGTATTTCACCGTTTTTAACCAGGATGGCGTTTATTGTCAGGCCGCCACGGTGTGCTTCATTAATTTTATACTCAAGCACCTTACGGCTTTTATCCAGTTTAATGAAGTCTTCATGTAATGTTTGATTTTCATGTTCAACGATGAGGTAAACCATAGCATCATTGAAAGCAGAAAGAACCTGGATTTTCATGGTTTCTCCCACCTTATAACTGTAACTGTCCGGTTGCACACTCAGCGGGGTCATTACCCCTGTTTTTTTTGCCGATTTGTCAAAAATGCGCACAAACTGTTCCTCAACAACCGGAATACCGAATGCATCTTCGGCGTGCAGTTCAATTTTGTATGCCCCCGGTGTGATGTCATCCATACCCGGGAATGTATAAGTGTTTTTTTCAGCGGTATTGAATGGCATGCTGGCTACTTTCCGTTTTTCAGGGAAATTTCTGATTTGATTTTCATCTGCATAAGCATAATGAGGTAATTTTTCATGCCATGTTTCCTCAGACAGCATATGAAATTCAGGAACATTCCATAGTTTGTCATTCAATATCCTGTCAGGTTGTTTCAATTCATAAAGGATCAAACTACCCTGTGTTTCAATTCTTTCGTTGTTCAGGTTCATTGTGCTGATATTGATGCTGTCAATCGAAGCAAGATCGATTGTTTCAGAAACATCAGTGTACATTTTCAATGTTCTGTATCCAATCACAACCGATTTCCTGGTACTTTGAGTTTCTCCAGTGATATCTGTCACTTCAATTTCCAGTGTAAAGCGAAAACTAATGTCGGGCTCTTTGGGATAAGAGGGAGGAGCTATTGGTGTAAAATCAACATGAAAACGCCCTTTTTCGTCTGTTTTTCCTGTGCCGTGGGAGACCATTTCACTTTGTTGCGGCAAATAACTGTAATACCAGCGGTCATAATTTTGAAAGAAAGGTGCCCTGTAAATACGGTATTTATATTCAGCATCGCTGACAACCGCACCTGTGTAAGATTCTACAACACCACCGAGTGACATTTCTTTTCCCAGCAGGTAATCGCCGTATGCCGGATCAGTTTTTACTTCAAAAGAAGGCCTTTTATACTCTTCCAGCATTACGTAGGTTGATCCATGTGGTGATTTGATGGTAATCTGGCCGTTAAGCAGTCCCTCGGGCAATACAAACTCAGTGTTAAAACTGCCAAATTCATTGGTTGTCACATGTTTCTGTGCCACTTGCTGATAATTGGCATCCATCATGGTAATGGTGGTGGAATAATTTTGAAGCAATTTATACTCTTTTCCCATGCTTTGCATGCAAATTCCTTTGACATGGATTGTTTGTCCCGGCCGGTAAACCGATCTGTCAGTAAAGAAGTGGATATTTTGACGCCATTTGCCATCGCCCTGGTTGTAATTGTAATAATATTGTTCACCTGTAAACAGGGTCTCATCATCCGTTTTGATTTCATAAATGTAATTGCCGTAATCGTCACCGGAAACAAATTCAGCGATGCCATTTTCATTGGTTTTTGAACTGCTGATGAGGTTTTTGATGTAGCGGCCTTTGCGGTAATCATAAAAGTGTTTGTACATGTTGATTTTTGCATTTTCTACAGGCTTACCTGTTGTACTTTTTGTGACATGGATGCATATTTTTGACGAGTTTGATTTTTTTGTGGTAAACCAGGACAAGTCAGAAACATAAACGGATTTACAAATGATGTAATTCTCTTCCAGTTCAGAAAGGTCATTCAGTGATAATAACAATACATAAAAACCGGGGTCCAAAGGTTCACTGATAAATTCAGTAGAATGCTGGACAAAATCTTTGTTGCCGGGCAACTCCAGTTTATTTTTCCTGATGATTTCGCCTTTTTTCAGAAAGGCTTCTATGCGTTCAATGCCGTAATGTTTCCACTGCATTTCTTTAAAATCATCAGGGTCAATTTTCAAGACAGAATAGGTCAGGGATTTGACATTTTTGTATTCTACATACACAGGAAAGGCCTGGTCAGCGATCACTGTATTTTCAGCCTGAAAATGCAAATATTTGCCGCGCAATCTGCGTTTTAGCAATTGAGCTTCCTTTACGGCTGCACATTGTCCATGGTTTTCAATGATAATATCAGCAATTGAATCGGCTTTTTTGTATTTATTGGCTTTGATGGTATCTCCCGGCAAATGCTGAATTTTATTACCTGTATCCTCATACCATTTGGCCAGTTCAATATCGATGTTCCTTACGACAGGATCATCTTCGAATTGCATGTGTAATGATGAGAGGGCTTTAAAATACTCATCATCTGCATTTTTCCCCGCATAATACTCATGTGCTATCTGCAAGCGCCTTAAATCTGTATAAACACGGGCAATAAGCAAATCATCGTTTATTCTGTAATTTAACAGGTCTTTCAATACGGACATGGCTTTTTCGGCCTTGTTGCCTGTATCCATACTATAATCCGTGGTAACAAACAAAAGCGCCGGTAAAAACACATTTGGTTTTTCCAGAAATGGTTTTTCTGGCATGGAATAATAATAATAATAATCCGTGTTGCTGGTCACATAATAATCCACTATGTCATGAGCGAAAAAATCATATAAGCTGGGTTGTATCTCAAAACTGTAATCATTTTGATCAATTAGTTCGGGAAACTTTTTGATGGATACTTTGGCCAATGATGCTTTGTCTTGAAGGGCTTTGATAAAATGATCATCAATGGCTTTTGTGAAATCTGCCTTTGTCCAGGTGGCGATATCGTCTTTACTGAAACCCCTTGTATTTGTACGCTGGTCAATGTTATACCTGTTCATGGTATAATACATGGCATACAGTTTTGCCGCCAGTAAATGTGTAAATGCTTTTAGTTCAGGGGAATACGCTTCATTATCAACATCAAGGCTTTCAATAGCTTTAACAATTTGATTTTCCTGGTAATAATTTTTAAGTTTGATACGGTAGATAACCGATTTCAGGATTTGTTCATCCGCTTTAGCCTTTAATGCGTCTTGATAAATGTCGTCAACAATTTTCAGAGCAGATTGCGGCAAGCCTTTTTGTTCTGCAGCATTTACTTTTTCCCAAGCTTTTTTCCAGTTGGCAGGTTCCTGTGAATACAGTTGACCGATAGATATGCAGGTCAGTAATACAATGAATAAGAATGATTTTTTCATAATGTGAAATTTTTGTTATTTGATGATATGGATGCATTGTGTTTTCATTTTCCATAAAAATAGGATTAATTTTTAAAGAATAACTAACATATACTGGTAAAGATTTTGTTTTTTTTTTAACCTTAAATCTATGTTGGTTATGTGTTCTACAGTGATTCAAAAAACTGATCAGATGCCGGCGTGGAACCACATAGATACAGTAGAACACATAGGATTTCACATAGGGGTTAAGCAATAACAATAAGATAATTCAGGTAATCTTCCAGATACTTATATAATATATGAGCCCTGTCAAAAAAGGCACTGTTTTGCCACTAATACACGAAGACACAAAGTATCGCAAATCTTATAGTATTGTATTTCAACACCTTGCGGCTCCTGGTATCTAAGTGTCTTTATGGCATTTTTCATTTTTTTAATTTTCAGCCTGGGCTAATTTCATCATTCACTGACTAAATCTACTCAAAAATGTATTTACTTTACATGTAAAATACATTTTCCCTTTTAACGTAATGTGGTCAATGTTCCTCTGGTTGTTTTGTTCATAAAATTCATTTGTCGTGATGTTTAATACCCCCGTTAACTGATGTACATTTTGAAACCGGGGTTGTTTATCCAAAACCAACTGCTGGTATTTTGCTCCCGTGTCTAGTAATCTGTGGAATACGGTATCTTTAAGTGCTGATTTATAAGGCATGGAATCATCAGCATACACAAACACCCCGGACTGAAATTCCTCACCCGAAATTTTGACATCAATGCCCATGCCGCCAAAAAAACCAATGAATGATTTTACAAATATCGTATCATTCATCATAAAACAGGTACATGTTGTCGGAAAACCTTGTTTTAACAGCGAATCTGAAGCTTGTATTTTTCCGTTTCTGTAAATTTCCATGGATATCCGGCTGCGGTTGTTTTTAAAGTCCATCCGTTCCAATTGGTGGTTTTGTGGAATGGTATCTTCACCATGCATGCTGTCCGAAACCAGTGCTACCTGCCTGAATAAACTGTCAAGTTCCTGTTCTTTTTCAGTAAGTATCATAAAAGCATCACCCCCAGGAATAATTCCAACATCATAACGCGTATTGTATTTATTTTCCTTTGTTACCTGTCCCACTACCGGAAACATACAGGTCATACATAACATAAAGAAAAATATGCTTATGGATCGGGTCATTGCTGATTAGGTAATTTTTGGGTTTTATTGAGTTTTTTAATGGTTTTATCCTGTATATTTACTTTCACAATATTCGATTTTATGCCATTATATTCCCACTGCACGGTAAATTCATTCCCGTATCCCGAACGCATACCGCTATCAGGCGTAAGTATCCATTCCCCGGAATCAAAACGCTGTGTTGAATCAACCGAAATGGTTTTTTCGCTGTTTGCCAGTTCTGACCCATTGTGTATAATAAACTCAATGGATTGTTGCGTTTCCCGTTGATGTACAGGTTCACATATTCCGAAGGGCTGGTGGCTCCCAGGTCAGGGATGGGATGATCGCTATGATTGGTAACCTCCAGGATAAAATTCACAGCATCTTGTGTTTCCTGCTTATCATCAGTATATTCGTAAAATTCAACGATGTTCTTAACCACAATACCCTCAGACTGTCCGTACGAAATAATGGCAAAAAACATAAACATCAAAAAGGCTGATATTCTGAACATAAGATTTTCTTTTTTTCAACAATATTAATACAAATTATCTTAAATAAAAAATAACCTTTGTTTTTCTTACAAGTTAACAAATTCACATTCTACATAATCATCACCCACATGCAATTCGGCAAAACCGGCGTTGGAACAACCATCCTTCAGAGCATCCAGGGTAATGTGTGTGGTATTTCCCAGTTTCACAAGGTTCTTTTTATGATCATGGCCGGTCATTACCATATCCACTTTATGTTGAACGGTCAGGTTTGATAACACACGCAATTCCTCTACATTGGGATTGGTTGTGGTGGTGTGCCTGATGCGAAATAAATTGTTGTGTGTAAACAACACACAATGCCGGTAATGAGGCCGTTTGTTTTGCAGGACATCTTTCAACCATGCTAACTGACTGCTTCCCAATGTACCACTACCGGTATCCAGGCAAATATACAAATCCGATGCGGCAGGTGTTGTCACAGAAAACCAATACGTTGTTGTTCCGAACAAATCATAAAACTGTTTCCATCCATCAAAATACAAGTCATGATTTCCAACTACGGGAAAAGTCATCAACACATCCTGTGCAGGAAGTTGTACATTGAATTTAAGGTAATCGTCAGCATGACCAGATGTTAAATCCCCTACCATTACAGCAGCTACAGCATTATTTATCCCGATGGCTTCATCAATAAACACATTCAGATTTTCCGTTTTTCCAACATGGCTGTCTGCCATCACAGCAATCGTGTACTCATCATACTGAACAACAATATTCTTAAACGGATGTTCATCATTCCAAGCCTCAGACTGATCAAATCGCTCATCGGCTGATTCATACGAAGCAACAAACCCCCGCATTTCAAACTGGTCACATGCAGAAAACAACACAATGATTATCAACCATCCTATTTTTCGATATTTGATTGCCATATTAAGCCAGTTCTGATAAAAAATCCAAAATAATTGACACTTATGTTAAAAGCTCCGGCACTTTTATACCAGGCTTCGGAAAAAATCCTGAGATTGGAACTGACATCATACTTCCCCATCAGGAAAAACATCGGATTGGTTTCCTGGTTGATCAGAAAATAATCCAGGTTGGTCAGCGCCAATGAAACATTCCATGTATTACCACGGGGTTTTACCCTGAAATCACCATAATACATGATATTCCAGTTTTCATGCAAGGCCTTGGTTGCTTCGCCATCAGACATTTCACAGGCTTCACTTGTAAGGTAATACGTTCTGAATTCAGTTCCAAGTTTCCATGTAAAATGAGACCTTTCAATATTCATCAGAACACCCAGATTCATTTCATGCACCCAATCGAAAGATTGATTGAACATGCAAACACCCTGCAGTTCAAACGGGAAATTTCCAATGATAAATGTGCGTCCGGGCATAAACATAAAATCAGTCAACACAACATTATTTTCCGGCCCAATCAGATCCAATACGCTGCCTGCAACAAAAGAATATTTGTCATATTGATAACTGCCCAAAATGGCAGTGTTTAGGTAAAAGCCTTCCGATACATTGCTTTCTCCTGCATCTGTATAGATTGTAGCTTTAAACTGCGCTACGGCGGAACAGGATATCCCGAAAACCATGATGAATATTATTGTTCTGAGTCTAATCACTATTTTTAAGCAATAAAGCAGGTTACATTAATTGTTGAAACAACAAAGCAGCATTCCATCTGCTAATTTTTCGTCGTTTATATCAATTACTACTTAATAAAAGTCATTTTCACAACTTTCCTATTTTTTTCTCCTGTTTTCAAGTAACAAAAGTAAATTCCGATTTTCACATTGTTGCTTTGGTCATCTTTTCTATCCCAATAAACAATATGCTTTCCTGAAGACTTTTGTCCAAAATCAAGTGTTTTAACCAATTGTCCCTGAATATTATAAATATTAATTTCAACTTGTTCATCATTAGTTGGATTGTATGATATAGTAGTAGATTGATTAAACGGATTGTGATAATTTGCCAATAAAATGAATGATATTGGATGCGTATTATCATTTTCTTCTATGTTTGTATTTGTTATGCTTTTGGAAAAATAAACCTCGTGTTCTCCCAAATGCTCAACCTGCCAAACGGGCAAGTATAAGAGCAGTAGCGGATTTCAAGGCGATTACCTGTCTGCCACCACAAAGGTTTATTAAATGCAAAGACCTTGATTTTGCAACTTCACCCGCTATTGCTTTTATACAATGTTGTGCCTTCGTTGTTTCTTTTTCGTCCGTGCGGTTTGACAGACACACTCTTTGCCAAGCTTTGGTTTTAGTGTTGGCTGGTGTGGCTTGGCAATGTGTGTGACTGCTGCGTGGATTATTCATTGAA
>JBNGDT010000067.1:0-11416 GCA_049975305.1 Bacteroidales bacterium
TGTATATTCAATAAAAACAACCGGTGCTGGTACAATCAGGATGGGGAAATTATACATTTTGATTACAGGTATTACGCTAAGATACTTAAAACACGTGCTGGCATCAGCTTCAATAAAAAGCTGCAGATATGGGAAGATGAAAAAGGCATGGATATCACTCCCCAAACGCCTCAATGCCATCACCTTTCGGAATACATAAGCAAACATTATAAAATCAGTATTCCGGATACATGGAGCCACTGGAATGGCGGGGTGTTTCTGTTTGACAAACAAGCCAAAAGTTTCATGGAATACTGGCATAAAATTTCCATTGAAGCATTCAAATCTAAAAACACCAAAACACGCGACCAGGCCACACTCGCTGTAAGTGCATGGAAATTCGGTTTGCAGGATCAAAAAACCTTGCCACAACGCTTTAATTTCATCGCCGAATATGCCAATCCTGACATCCGGTGGTGCCCTGAAAAAGGATACAGTTTTGACGGGTATAAAACCACCTTTCATCCTGCTTTCCTGCACATTTACCATCATTGGGGGGATACAAACTGGAGTATCTGGCAATCGGTACTTGCCCCTGGAATAATAGGGTAACCTCAAAAAAGATAACTTAAGTTTGTCCTTGCAAATACTACCAACCAAGAAGTTCAAAAACCCAAGTTCAAAATCCAAAATAAATCCCAATTTTAAAATCCTGAAATCAAAACATCTGCAAAAATCTTTGTGGTATGGGATTTATTATTTCCAACAAAGCTACAAAACAGCAACAAATCGAATAGCTCAATAATATTTTTCCGTGTTGACGTTGTTTATATGTTAGGTTTTAACATACAAATCATCCCATGATGAAAAAAACAATATTGATTTTTACCGCTTTTGCATTGCTTTTTATGACTGCATGCGAAAAAGAAGAAGAATTCCCGGATCATGAAGCCCATATCCGCTTTGTGAACCATACAAATATGGTATTTGACAGCGTGGTAAACGAATATTATTGCGTTGTGGGTTGTGGATTTTTCCATCAGAAATACATTGATTTATATCCCCTTGATACCAGTGAGTATCAAAGTGGGAATAATATTGAAGGAAACCTGGAAATATTTGCATATACACAGGACACAAATTATTATTATAAATGGATATACCCCTCCACTCACGCTATTGACCCTTTCTATGCTAAAGACGCTTTATTTCTGGATGAAGGGTTTTACACATTTGGTCTTTATAAGGCAGGAGGCCAATCCAATACCCTTTATGCCGGATTGATTTCTTACAGCATGCATTAACAATAGCTGTTCCTTAGAAAAAATTTCATTCCCAGGCAACATTTTGCCATCCTGTTTTGTCTGTGCTATAGTAAATCATTGTTTCAATCTAAAAAATAACGCTATAAAAAAATATGCCCCCTTGTTTTTGATGTCTTTCATCATATCTGTTTTCACCCATGCCCAGATCACAGCGGAATTTTCTTATGATTCTGTAACCTGCGGCAATGAAATTACTGTTACCGACATAAGTACGGGAGAAACGGTAATAACCCGTGCCTGGTACAAAGATGATGAGCTTTTGACCGGTGACGGCCCTGAAACTTACAGCTTTTCCATTGGCACAATAAACGTAGCAGATACGGTAACGGTCAGCCTGGTTGTGGAAGGCACCACATCCTCAGATTCTGTGGCGCACCAGGTGATTTTTTATGAACAGCCTGTGGTGGATGCCGGCGATGATTTTGATGTGTGTGGCAATGAAGCATGCCTTAATGGTGTTTCAGGAGGCTTTGAAGGTAGCTGGTTGTCTTTATCAGGCGCTATGTTCGATAATTACGAAGTTGATACTACTTGTGTAACTTATCTTGGTGGTTATGGTGTTGTGGATTTTACATGGCAGGAATCCAATGGTGAATGTATCAGCCAGGATGTAGTAAGCGTTACTTTTTGGCAGGAACCCAATGCTCAAATCGCTATGGATCCGGCAGATACCGCCGTTTGTGGAAAAGTGTTTTACGGGTTGCAAGCAGAAAATCCCGGCAGTGGTGTTGAAGGACACTGGATAGGATATCCGAATGCGACAATATTTCCCTGGCCTAGTCCCATGCCGGATTCTGTGGTGGTAACGTATTATGGTTATTACGATTTTGCCTTTGTAGTCAGTAACCATCCTGACAATGAACCACCCTCATTCTGTTCCGATACATCCGAGCCATTGACGGTACATTTTATTGAACCACCTGAAGCCGATGCCGGTGATGATACTGTCTTTTGTGGTTATTCCGGTGAACTCAATGCTCAGTATTCAACATCTACATCCACAGGCCACTGGATAAATATAAGCAACGGCATTTTTCTGGATGACAGTACCAATCCCAATGCCACAGTTATTGTGGATACCAATTTTTATCCCGATCTCAATCCCGATGAATATGAATTTTCACTTACCTGGTTAGAAGACAATTATGGCTGTACTGATATGGATACAGTCACAATACGTTTTGCCCGCATACCTTCAGCAGAAGTCACCATTATACCTCCAAACTGTTTTGGTGAACCGGCTTCCATCAAAGCCAATGAAGATTATCATCCTGTGTATGACTGGGAACTTCATGGCGGGATAATTGACAGCATTTGGCCTCCAATATCTGATACCACAGGCGAATACCGTGTGCTTGTTCACTGGCCAATAAACAACGAAGACGATACCGTTCACAACATCAGCCTGCAGGTTCAAAGCCGGTTTGGCTGCTGGTCAGATATCAACGATACGGTAATTTATGAACCTCCCATACCCGGTTATGAAGTGGAAATTACACCCGATACATGTTTGTTGGGAAACGGCATTGTTGTTTTTATTCCCGATAGCTCATTGATTGAATTTCAATGGTTGGATACAGCCGGCCTGAATTACAGATCCCACTGATACGATTCAGACAAACATTCCAACCGGAACATATGATATAGCTATGGTTTATGAAGGGCAAAACGAGTCCCCCTGGTGGCCTTCTCCCTATGATCTTTGCCGTGACACGTTTGAGATCACAATAGACAACCTGGGTTTTTCAAATTCAGGGTTTACTGTATCTGACAGCATTGTGTATTTATCTGATCCCGTGGTAAATTTCTCCTACAACGGGGATACCAATGATTCTGTCTTTTGGTATTTTGGCGATGGCAACAC
This sequence comes from Bacteroidales bacterium, assembly GCA_049975305.1. Classification (GTDB taxonomy): domain Bacteria; phylum Bacteroidota; class Bacteroidia; order Bacteroidales; family ML635J-15; genus JAQIBY01. The sequence continues at coordinate 3,169 of JBNGDT010000067.1, forward strand.
ATCTGATATGCTTAATCCTTCCCACACATACCAGGATTCAGGAACATACACAGTCACTTTATATGCATACAATTCAAATAACTGTGGTGACATATCATACAAAACCATTGAAGTCTTGCCGGGCAATTCAATAAACATCAACCAGCTTGATGATATTGTGGTTTACCCCAATCCTTCCGGTGGCAGGATAACGGTTAAATCAGAACAAGAGCCTGTTAAACGCATAGACATATTTGATGTCATGGGGAACAAAACGGATGAAATAATCCCCAGCAACAACCAGTATAGCGTTGACATCACCCTGAAAGGCGCAAAAGGTATTTACTTGGTTAAATTAACAATGGCATCAGGCATGTATTACCGGAAAGTGGTTATGCGGTAAGGTTATTGTAACTAATCAATGTGAACATACAAAATAATTGCTCACCGCAAACCCGTCTGTCCTGCCTGCCGGCAGGCAGGCGCCGGGCAAGCTCTGCCTGTCGGCAAACAGGGACGGAGAGTCGCAAAGTCACGATTGCATGATAGCACAATTGCATACTTACATGCAGACATTACATCGGCCCCTCATACCATCGTGCCTTCTCGCTATCGTGCTTTCGTTCCATCGTACTTTCATAACAAGCGATTTAATTCATATTTTTTTGTAATTTCTCAATAGTTGCAGGTAAAAATTTGAATAACGAACATTTGAACATTTGAATAACGAATGATCCGTCTTCGCCGGACAGGTTTAGTTATTTACGTTTTGAAGCTGTATCAATACTTTTCACAAAAATGGAAATCAATTCATTCATTTTACTTCGTTATTCATTATTCAATTGTTCTATTATTCTATTGTTCATTTTATGTACTCCCTGTGGATATTGAGATGTTACTCTTTTTTTTCAGTTCTTTGCGTCTTCGCGGTAAATATTTATGCGACTAAATAGCTACAGATCATTATAAGTTGATGGGATAAATAAAATGTACTTGCCCGGATACCTATAAAATTGTACTTTTGGATGCATGATTGATGTTTTATACAAAATAAGCCCGGGATTTCTAAAACGAAGCTACATCAATGCTTTCAAGGGGGTACAATACCTGAAATACAAGTTTGGGTTTATACGCTTTCCTGACATCACAAAATCATCACTGAATAAAAACACGGTAAAGGAATACAACCGGCAACGGCCTTATGGATACAGGCAACAACTGTGTTATGCCCCCTTTACCAGTATGTTTTTTTCACGTGCCGGATACATGTCCCCGTGCTATGCCACATATAGTGAAAAATCTGACCGCTGGCCGGATAAAAGCATCAAAGCATCATGGTTTAAGGGTGAATTTGAAAACATCAGGAAGCACGTAGCAGATTACGACCTGGATTATGCCTGTCGTTTTTGTAAACCGGTTTTTGTATCCCACAATTTTGGGAGTTTGCTGCCCAACAAGTATGAATCCTACGGCATCAGCCCACAAGCATACCCAAAAATCATGGAATTTGAGCTGAGCAACCGCTGCAACTTAGAATGCATCATGTGTGACGGCAACCTGAGCTCTGCCATACGAAAAAACCGGGAAAAAAAGCCGCCCCTCCCCGATCATTATAACCAGGATTTTATCGAAGAGCTAAAAGCATTCATCCCTCATCTGCAAATGGCTGAATTTACCGGCGGTGATCCGTTCCTGATACCCATATATTATGACATCTGGAAATTGATAAACAGTATGAACCCCAAATGCCATGTATTGATAACAACCAATGCCAACACCATGAGCCCCCGCATTGAAACCATGCTCCAAACAGACAACAACCTGCATTTCAACATATCCATTGACAGCCTGAACAAAGACCATTACGAACAAATACGTCGCGGCGCCAGGTTTGATAATGTAATCCGCAACACCAAACGGTTTATCAGCTACTGCCATCAACACAAAACGTCCTGCAATCTGCTGGTTTGCCCCATGACAATCAACAGCCGCGATTTCCAGGGCTTAATTGAATTTGCAAACAAGCATAATATCTGCGTTTATTTTCATACGGTGGTAAAACCCCCTGAGTTGTCCTTAAAACATCAGTCAGCCCAATATTTATCTGAACTTATCGAATATCTGAAACGCTATATCCCACCACAAAAAACCACCTATCAACGCACCAACGCAGCCAATTATGCCAGCCTCATCAATTTGCTGGAAACATGGCAAAAAGAAAACACCTATTTCAGAGCAACAGGAGCCAACAGATACAGGAGACATCATCATTCCTTGAAAAATCATTGTCAAAAACGGCGTTTGACAGATTGAGTGGCCTGCTCAGGGAATACCAGGCTAACTAGGGTTATGAAAAATTGCTACACCGGTTGTACACCATCAAACCCGGCGAACTGGAAAACGTTCTTCAAAACGAAAAAACAGATTTACGATGGTTTGAAAAAAGTCGAAAAAATACCGGATAAACAGGATAGCATGAAAGGCACTTTTCCGGGGGCCTGAATTTTCAGATAAGGATGTCATCTGGATGAACAATTTAATTAATTGATAATGGTCGTCTTTGGAACAATATTTACATTACCTTGTTTTTGAAAAACATACTCCTTATATTCACAACCATATTCTGCATCCGTGCTTTTTATGAAAGAAAATAGCCGGTCAACATCATCAATCCGGAAAGTGCATCATTAGCTTATTTTATGTCTGTATGAAACCGCCTTATCACACTCAAATCATGACTATACGTTCCGGTATCTGTATTGTAAATCCCCGAATGGTCAAGCAGATCAATCCGCACACAACCACTGGCATGAATGATGTATTTTTCATTAAGAATGATACCGGCATGAATTATTTTTCCGGAGTGATCTTCAAAAAAAGCCACATCTCCAGCCACAGCATCGTGCCTGAAACAAATTGTTTCGCCTTCAATAGCCTGTTGGGCTGCGTCCCGTGGCAATATTTTTCCCAGCATTCTAAACACAATCTGCACAAATGCAGAACAATCAATACCAAATACTGTTTTCCCTCCCCACAGATAGGGTGCATTCAGAAACTGTCCGGTAATTTTTTCAAGGGTAATATGTATATCCGGTAACGGATCCAGTGTATAGGTTCTATCTCCAAGAGTAAACCTGTTGTTATCATCGGGTACAGGAATCATGGAACCTCCCGGGATATACATTGTCCTGCCCTTATCATCCGTTGCATGCGCAATAACAACTGGCACAATCAGCTCTTCCCTTTTCTTTACATGTATTGAATCTGAAAGATGTCCCGCCATGTTCTCATTTATCCATCCTTCATAATTATCAATAAAAGAGCGTATGTACAACCATGAATCACGCTTCTTCAACACTTCAAATTGTTCTCCAAAAAGCAGTTGTGTTACCTGTTCGCTATGTTCTGATGTAGTAGAGCGTACCGGAATTAAACTCAATTGTGTAATACCTGTTTCCATGAATAAATTTCATTATTTGATATCAAACAACTGTTTTTACCCTGTATAATTCGGGATAAAACATTATCTTTGCCAAATTATTGAATAATATAGATCAAACATTATTGGTAATCGTTTTTTTTTCAACACGATGATGTTAACTTGAATATTATGGAAATTGTAATTATCAGACACATACTTTTTTTACCGACTGTTATCACAAAGACGCTGAGAAATGACGATAGCGAGAAGGCACGATAAGGCGATGTGAAGACAGCATGAAAGTATGACATTGTACTTTCGTGACTTTGCGGTGAGGAGTTACTTTTGTCTATGTTTATTTATTTTTTATGTTTACAATAATTATAAATTAGCTAATGATGGGGAAATTTAATCTCAAAAAAAACGTGTTGAAAATATACATTGTTTTTTTGTTTGTACTAGTTTACGGACTCATTGTTTATATGTACCCGCGGGAACGTAAATTTGCTTATGAATTTCAGCAAGGCGTACCCTGGCCGCACGAGGACCTTATTGCTACTTATAATTTTCCTGTATATAAATCAGCGGAAACCATCGCAAATGAAAAAGACAGTGTGTATAACAATTTTGTTCCATACTTTAAATACGACAGCACCATCCTGCAAAAAACAAAATCTGATTTTAAAGATGCCTTCTTCAATGCATGGAATCAGGTGATCATGCCTGTTTCGAAAAACCTTTCGGCATTCAACAGCATACATACCAATGCTTATAATCCTGTATCCAAAAAACAGAGAGATCAGCTCCTGAATGATTATTTTCATCTTTTTGACAGCATATATACTACGGGGTTGATTACAGATGACAGCATGATAATCAATAAGGAGAAGATACGTATTCTGGAAAACGGTGAAGCTCAACTGATTAGCAAAACAGATGTATTGTTTTACAATGAAGCTTGCAATATCCTGAAACAACGGGTAAAATCTATCACCAAAGATATCGTGAATGATTCTTTGGCTGATCAGTTAACCACCCGAATTAATTTATGTGAATTTCTTGTGCCAAACCTGACTTATGACAAAAACATCAATGAAAAAATTCTGGCCGAAAGGATCAATAATATTTCAAGAACCAGGGGCATGATCCAAAAAGGAGAACTCATTATTCAACAAGGGGAAATTGTGGATGGAAAAACATACCTGGTTTTGAAAAGCATGAAAAATGACTATGAGAGCTCGGCCAATATCACGCGGCTTGGCTTATTGATTTTTGGCATAAGTTTATTGTATGTTGCTCTTGGCCTGTCCCTGTTTATATTTCTACGATATTTTAAACCCGAAATCCTGCGTTCATTTAAAAAGATTACGTTTGTCATGTTTCAGGTATTTATGTTTACGATTATTACCATTGTAATTGTGCGATTTACAGGCTTATCTGTGTATATTATCCCCTTTGCTGTTGTTCCTATGGTCATCAATACATTATACGACAGCCGGACGGCCATGTTTGTACACACGATCATCGTTTTAATGACAGGTTTTCTCGCTTCCAACGGTTTTGAGTTTGTGTTGCTTCAAATGCTTGCAGGGATAGTGGCTGTGTTTAGCCTTACCAACATTCAAAAACGTAAACAGCTTTTTGTAACCAGTTTTTACGTATTGCTTACTTATTGCGCTACATATTTTGCCCTGCAAATGTTGTACGGCAAAGGACTTAATCATCTTATCTGGACTGATTTTGCCTGGTTTGCAGGCAACGCTGCCTTGTTACTTTTCGTGCTTCCACTTATTTATGCCTATGAAAAGTTGTTTGGGTTTGTCTCAGATGTTACCTTAATGGAATTGTCCGATACCAATAATCCGCTACTACGGCAACTGGCAGAAAAAGCACCAGGTACATTCCAGCATTCCATTCAGGTTGGCAACCTGGCCGAATCTGTGGCCCGTGAAATAGGAGGAAACCCATTGCTTGTCCGTACAGGTGCATTGTATCATGACATCGGGAAATCAGCTACTCCTCAATATTTTATTGAAAATATCACAGGCAAAAATCCCCATGATAAACTCAATCACAAAGAATCGGCGCGGCTCATTATAGCTCATGTTACCAACGGCAAAAAAATGGCACACAAAGCTAAATTGCCGGATCAAATCATTGACTTTATTGTCAGCCATCATGGCACTACACGGGTAGAATATTTTTACAGGTCGTTCAAAACAGACAATCCCGATAAAAAAATAGATGAACTAATGTTTACCTATCCCGGCCCTAAACCACATAATCTTGAAACTGCCATCCTGATGATGGCCGACACTGTGGAAGCAGCCACACGTTCATTAAATGATTATACCGAAAAAAACATCCGTAACATGGTCAATGGCCTGATTGACAAACAAAGGGAAGCAAATCAATTTGAAAATGTTGACATCACCTTTAAAATGATTAACAAAGCCAAGCGAGTGTTTACGGATAAATTACTGAGCATTTATCACACCCGGATTGAATATCCGGAGGAAAAAACCAACCCCAATGCTTAGCTTAGTACTCCAAACGTCTATATGATCCCAATACCAGAAAGGACAAGCCAGCTTTTCATAACACGCTTTTTATCCAGTTTGATAGCATTTTCATGCCGTCTTTTGTCATATACGATTCCGGATGAAATTGCACACCCGTCCATGGATATGTTTCATGACGATATGCCATGATAAACCCCTCGTCAGTTTTTGCTGTAATGTGAATCTGGGCCGGTACAGACTCTATTACCCAACTGTGATACAATCCAACCTCTGTATTTGCGGAAATACCTTTAAATAAAACATCATCATTGCACACAAACAATGCTTTCTTTTGCCCGTGAACAACCTCAGGTAAATGCACTAAATGTCCACCGCAATACACAGCCATCAATTGATGCCCAAGGCATACTCCCAGCACCGGTTTACGTTTTAATTCCGAAAGCATAAGAAATAATCTGGGATATTCATAAGGCAATCCTGGTCCCGGTGAAAGAACAATAGCATCATACAACCTGAATACAAGGGGTTCAACATCATTATATGTCATTACATCAACTTCACACAAACCAGTTTGCCTGACCGTTTGTACCAGTTTGTACGAAAAAGAATCATAACAATCAATGAGCAAACAATTTTTCATTTGTAATTAATTTCAAAATGATGTTATCTTTGAATTGTTATTGAGTTTTCAAAAGTATGGTTTTTCATGAGAACATTGCAGGCAAAAGAAACAAAAAAACACATGAACATACTTGGCAGCCGTGGTGAAGCTTTTCTGGCTGTCATCAGCTTTGATATGCAACATAACCATGTTATGCCGCTGGAAACCATTTCTGATAAAGACTGCTTGTACCATTTCCCGAACAAAACAAACGCACACAATTTATATCCTCGAAAAATCAATACCCAACTTAATTTCACGCCTCTTCCCTTTGATGAATACCACAAAGCATACAAAAAAGTACTGACTCACATCAATCGGGGAGACTGTTATCTCTGCAATTTATGTTTCGGGACAATGGTAAACCTGAACGAAAAATTACACCATATTTTCCATGGCAGCCATGCAAAATACAAACTATGGATGAAGGACAAATTTGTGTGTTTTTCGCCGGAAAGTTTTATCAAAACACATCAAAATACAATTTACACATACCCGATGAAAGGCACCATTGATGCCAGTGACATAAATGCAAAAAACACATTGCTTGAAGATCCAAAAGAAAAAGCGGAGCATTATACCATTACCGATTTATTGAGAAATGACCTCAGCATGATTGCGGATGATGTGGAGGTCAGTCGCTACCGGTATATTGAAAAAATCACCACAAGCCGCAACCAACTCCTGCAAACAAGCACAGAGATAAAAGGTATGCTGACTGAAGGATGGCAACATCAAACAGGTGATATTGTATTTAAACTATTACCTGCAGGTAGCATTACGGGGGCACCAAAACAGAAAACAGTGGATATAATAAACAAAACAGAGAACCATAAACGCGGCTATTATACAGGCATTACTTGTCTGTTTGATGGCACTGATATTGATAGTTTCGTCATGATTCGAATGATCACAGAACAAAACGGGAAGCATTACTATAAAAGCGGCGGCGGCATCACATCCCTGAGCAATCCTGAAAAAGAATACAAAGAAATGATACAAAAAATTTATGTACCAATTCATTGAAAGCATACGCATTGAAAACGGAAATGCCCCGTTGATCGAATATCATCAACACAGGTATAATCAATGCCTTAACAAACATTTTAAACATGCTGAAGCTGTACAGCTTTCTCACATTGCAGACAAACACACAAACAAACAAGGCACATGGAAATTGCGGATAGAATATGACCACAAAATTCGTAATATAAATTGTATACCCTACCGGCCACGGCGCATAAAACGATTTCATTTAGTCTATGATGATCAGATTGACTATGCATGGAAATACAGCAATCGTAAAGCATTTGAAAAACTCAAATCCCGCTATCACGAAGATGATGAAATAATCATCATTAAAAACAAGCTGATTACGGACAGCAGCTACGCCAACCTGGCTTTTTACGCAACTCCGTATTGGTACACACCAAAACATCCCTTGCTGAAAGGCGTTATGCGACAGTACCTGCTGGATCACAACAGCATCAAAACCGCCAACATCACCACGGATCAATTAAAACAATTTGAATTTTTCTGTCAAATCAATGCCATGCTGGATATTGATACCTCGGAAAAATATTCTACAGGAGATATATTACCTTATAAAATTTAATATGATTACTTAATGTTATACCTAAATTCATTTTTATAGCTAATTCCTGC
>JBNGDT010000068.1:0-11397 GCA_049975305.1 Bacteroidales bacterium
ATGTATGGTCATGGTTTTATTGGGGCTGCTATTTATTTTATTGTCAATGCCACCGGTTTTTGGATTGGCGTGCTCGGATTTCTGAAAGCCATCGTTTGGCCTGCATTTTTTGTGTACGAAGCCTTTAAATTTTTGGGGTTATAAGCCTTGTATCGAACAGGATTATCAGAGGGTGAGTATTATTTTACCCGGATTTATCTGTATTTCTAAGCAATAATGGCAAAACTCAAACTTGATTTACACGACATTTATAATAAAGGTGATGAGATTGAACAGGCTTTAAACAATATCATTGAAGAAGCCGTTGAAAAAAACATTAAAACCGTTGAGATCATTACCGGAAAAGGCAGCGGCCAGCTAAAAAAACGTGTGTTGAAATTCCTGGACCAACCCCATATCAAATCGCAATATCACCGGCTGAACAAAGACAGCAAAAATCACGGCAGGTTGTTTGTGTATTTTAAAAAGTAAAGTAAAAACTAAAATACCCGATACTGTTTAAATACCGGGGATGGGTGATTTATTTAGATTCTATGCGGAGTTTGGTTTTTTCAGTTTCAGGTTAATATATCATTAGTTTCTTCATCACAGGCTTGCCATCATTTGAAATTTCAATGAAATACTCACCAGAACTGAGTTCCGAAGTGCTGAACGAAAATTGCTTTTCTCCGGAAACCGGGTACCTTTCAAGTTTCACACCAACACTATTGATGACTGACACATATTTAACCGGAAAAGTTGATTGGATGTAAACCATATCAGCAGCAGGATTAGGAAAGATGTTAACAGATTCACAACGGGTTGGTTTTTCCATACCACCACTGATGGTATCTGCAGCAAGGTAATTAGAAGGAATCCTGTCTTCATCAGACCAGGTAATGAGGCTGTCAAGAACAGGGGTATAATCAGGCAATTCATTGCCACAGTCAAAAGTATCCATTATTTCATATGGTATGTAACCATATAATAATTCAATTTCATGAACATCACCTGGTTCTAAAGTAAAAGGGCCTATTGACATCATTCCGCGTCTATCTCCAGGCTCATTATTTTCAGTAACTTCTGACCATGGTGGCACACTCACACCATCTGTTCCGAAAAACTCCGGATCAGACTCACCGGGAAATGCATATTTTGCTTCGATATTGGTCGTGCTATCATCCGAATAATGACCAGTCCCGCCATAAAATAATTTAGTACTGTCTTTCCATGTACCATTCAGATAGCTGTAATATTCTTCAGCATCTGCAGGATCTGTTGTTGCAGGATGTGCACTGCCACCATAATTATTAAAATAAAAAAATGCAGAAACAGTATCCTCAATAGATACCACGGTCCCAGAATCTGTAACCGTTGCATTTAAAACAGAAATGGTTTGTACAGGAATAGAGTCTCCAAATCCAGAGCTTGCTCCTTCATCTTCATCAAAACAATCTCCATTATAAAATAACATACCATTGTATTCCACATCAAAACCAATAAAATCATCAATTGGGTTACCTAAATCGCCATCAACAAATATACCGATAAAAACATCATTATACGCTGTATCTGAGCGGTTAATAATCTTAATGTTTTGAAATGTCTGATAATTGATAAGATCATCCCATATGGTTGGCGGGTTATCATACCTGTAAGCGTAAAACATATTTTGTATTTCAATGCCCAGCGGCGTGCCTCCTGTCTCTGAATTTTCAATGTCTTTGTAATCGTTGAATACCTGCCAGGTCATCTGGTCACCATGCATTTCAGGGAATTCTCCCTGGCCGGGTTCATATACCCCGTTTTGATTCTCATCCTCAAAGGGCGCAAGATTCTCACTGTACCCAAGAGGGCCGTGTGCCGGCCAGGTCATTACGTTTGCTTCAATGTTGTTTGCCGTATCTCCATTAACAAGATAGTTTAACAGATCAGCTCTGTCAATTTTCCATACCTGATTATAATCCTCCATAACACTTGTATCAGTAGTTCCTGCATTGCCACTTGAAATCATCAGGGGGCCGGGGAAATAATCATATCCCCCCTGATTGAACCTTTCTCCCGATACATGCAAATCACCACCGGGGTCTTTACCTCCCACCCAGATCGAACTGGAAAATATGGTAGTAGCATCCCTGGGAGTTATGATATATGCCGGAGCACTATAGCCATCCCAAAAAAATGTACCACGAGATGGAATCAACGCATTGATATAATTCACATCGAGGTAAACAATATCCGGAGGTAGATTAAACTTGCTGAATGATGCTGTGTCTGTGTGTTTTTGCGCATGTAAGGCAACAGAAACAAAGAAAAAGGCAAAAATAAGTATTCCTGATTTTGTTTTCATAACATGATGTTGTTTTGATTCTCTTTTATAACGCCTGATGATATAAAAACGTTGCATGAGGTTTTTTTACCAGGACATAAATATTGAGAACTCCCCGGATTTTCAAAACCATTGTTGGCCTATTTTTTTTGGGTATGTAAGCCTTATCCTGATTAAGATAATGATAATAAAAGAGCGTAAAATTCAGGCTCTGCCATGCCTCATAATAAAAAAATTTATTGAACTTCATCCACATCACCGGCAAACACATACCAGATATATCCGACGACCTGCTTATACCCCATTTTTGTAAGTTCCTGCATGTATTCCCGTACCTGTTCTGCGTATTGTTTGTTGTGACGTTTACCGAATTTATAATCTATTACCACCGCTTTCTTTTCCTCAATCAAAACCCTGTCGGGCTTAATAAAACGGCCTTCAGGGATAAGCATTTCCTGTTCGTTAATTACGATTATGCCAGGACGGAACCACGATTTCACCGGCTCCTGCTGCATGGCCTCATACAATAATTGTTCAAGGCTTGCAGCATCTTCATGGGTAATACGGCCTGAACGAATCATTTGTTCCTTAGCATCACCCAGGTCCTCAATGGTGTGCACGTTTTCAAGCAAAGCATGACATACAGATCCCTGCGTGGTTTTATTGCGGATTGCTTCATCCTGCTCAAGGTTGATAAAGGCTCCCGGATGGTGATACCGCATGTTATGTTCCGGTATGTTTAAAGGGTATTCATCCAGCATAAAAAATGCGTGCTGATGCTCTGTTGTATCAGGTTTACAAGGCGGAATGTCTCCACGTTCAAAACACGCTTTCTCTTTGTTATAGCATGCATGCCAATCTTGCAACTGCTCCGGATCTTTACTGCTTCCGGCATACTCCATTGCTGCCAGCAAAAATTTATTCATCTGTGCCGCCTGTCCGGTTTTTTGCGGAGCCCAGATATACAGACCCTCCTCTGCCCTGGTGATGGCGACATAAAATTTGTTGAGCATGTCCACATACTGGTTGTATTTTTCTATTTTATAATCTTCAGAAAAATGGCTTTTTTCAAGCTTGGAATCAGCATTCACTATCATCAACGGCAACTTGTCAAATGGACTTGTTTTTGGGGCTACCCATATGCGGTTTCCTTTACCTCGCTTGCTTATATCCCAATCTGTAAAAGGCATGAAAACAAAACGGAATTCAAGTCCTTTGGCTTTATGTATGGTACTGATCACTATGGATCCGGCAGAATCCGGCATTTCAAGCCTGGGGGCTTTTTTATCAAACCAGTTCAGAAAACCGGATATTTCAACCGGATTGTGCTGTGAAAACTGCAGCACATGGTCCTGGAAAGCATTCAGATATGCAAAGGCTTCGGAATGATGATGTAATCCAAACCACTGAATGATGTTTTCAGTAAGATCATACAAGGGCCAACCCGCCACATTTTTTTTCACCGCCTGAATGAAAGCCCGGGGCAAATCCTTTTTCATTTCACTGATCAGGTCAGATTCAGCCTCTCCTTCAGATACAGGAGCGTAATTTTTGTTGTTACGTATTTCAGACTGGTAGGTATAAACCAGTTGCGCCAGCGCAATATGATTATCAGGCTGATCAATCCAGGTAAGGCCTGAAAGTATAATCTGTACCAGGGAATTTTCTTTCAGATAAAGGCTGGCAGGAGAAACCACCGGAAAACTGTAATCACTTTGCCTGTTTTCTTCCATCAGGCGTTGTGCAATGCGGCCCCCCTCGGCATTTTTGTTTACCAACACTGCCATATCCCCGGGTGAATAGCCTTTGTCCATCAGGATTTTCATTTCCCTGATCATGCTTTCCATGGCTTTTTCAGCAACATCATCATTATCATCATCCTGATCCAAAAAATCCACTTTCACATAGCCATGCGGATATGCGGTTTTTTGCGGTTTTTGGATGTATGCATCATACAAATCTGACAAATCAAATCCGGGCTTATTGTCCGGGTTTAACTGACTGTTAATATCTTGTTGAAAAACAGGCAACAACGCCGACATTAAATGGTTGTTAAAACGGACTACATCACGCCTGCTGCGAAAATTCCAATCCAGACTTTTGGTAACGGACTGGGGAAAATGCCGCTCCACTTCTTTGCTCAGGAGTGTCCAGTCTCCATTTCGCCACCGGTAAACCGACTGTTTTACATCGCCAACAATAAAATTGCTGCCACCGCTACCCAGGCTTTCTTCGATCAGGGGCTTTATAATATCCCACTGCATACAGGAAGTATCCTGAAACTCATCCAGGAAGTAATGCTTATACCGTGTGCCCATCTTTTCATATACCCACAGGGCATTGTCAAAACTGACAATATCGTATAACAATTGAGACATCTGGAAAATAAAATACACTTGACGTTCACTGCACAAAGTACGGAGTTCATGGTTAATATCCAGCAACACCCCAAAAGTATTGATGTTAGCATATATCACTTTGGCGGTAAAATATTCCTTTTCGTTGTCTTTCAGGTAGTTTATGGCTTTTATTAGCAAAGGATGAATGTTATTTATGACAAATTGCACCAGCTTTTCATCGGATTGCCTGTCTTTTTTCAAACACAACATCGGGTCATCCACAGCCTTTTCTGCTTTGCCGGTAATATCCCTGAATTTTTTGCTTGTTAACGAAAGCAAAAACCCGACAGGTCCGCCCTTATTTCCGGAAAAATCATCTGTGCTGTAGCCATTGTCCCGGACAGATTGTTTTGCCTGCTCACCGATACTGAGCATAGCTGCTTCATGTTTTTTCAGGATTTCCAGAACTTCATTGCGGTAATTTTCCAGCTTTGTTCTGTCCTGAATGAACTGCTCAAGTGTGTTTTCCCGTGACAAAAAACCTTCTGACGTGATGGTTTGGGATTCTGCCTCGAGGTTTCCCCTGATGTTCCAGCTTTTCTCATCCAGAATATTCAACCTGGCATAATTCATTAGCCATTTACCCAGCTTTGTATCCACATCAAAACCTGAAAGCAACCTGTCAATTGCCTCTTTACGTAGTACTTCATCATCAAGGCTAATTTCACTGCCGGGACGAATGTTCACTTCATACAGGAAAGAAGAAAGGATTTTATTAAAAAACCGGTCAATGGTACTCACAGAAAACCGGGAATAATCATGCAGGATTCTTTTCAATGCATGCTGTGCATTGTTTTTGATTTTCTGATCTGAGAATCCGGTTTTGTCTTTGATGGTTTTAAAATAGCCTTTCTCATCATTGCCTTGAGAAATCAATCCCAACACATTGATAACACGTGTTTTTAGTTCACCTGCGGCTTTGTTGGTAAATGTGGCGGCCAGTATATTTTTGTATTCATCGGGATGTTTCAGCAATACAGCAATGATTTCTGTGGCCATGGTATAGGTTTTCCCGGAGCCTGCTGATGCTTTGTAAACAGTTAAACCCATTAATATTGAATTTCATAGCTTGTCGTTTCGCAATCGTTGATGGTAACCTGACCTTCAACCTCATCCGGTTCTGTGCCGGTAGTAAAACAACGTATATTATGCGTTCCCGATGCCGCTTCATATTCTTTTTCCTGCCCGCTTTCCAGGGTGAATATTTTGCTGCCATCCAGCCTGACTTCACTCTCGCGGGAATCATTGTTTATTACTTTCAGTGTCCCGGTATGATCCAATTCGCAATCAGGTGTGGTTGTACAAGCACTGCCCCCGGCTAACAAGGCAAGCAGTACAAAACCCAAGGCTATTTTTATTGTTTTATATGTCATAGCGTGCATAGATTTTATCCAAATTTACAATTTTTTTCATAAGTCCCATCAGGATAATAAAAAAACATCACAACTCGTAAAATTTAATTTTCATATTCCACAGTAAACCTGTAATCTTCCTGCAGCCTGATTAGTTTTAATGCGGTATTTACGAGTGGAATGTTTTCACCTTTGTACGTGAATGTCAAATTCATACACCGCCCTACAATTTTCCCTTCGGATTCAAGGGCAGGTTTGAGCTGGTCTCCATATTCCATTGTTAAAGGGAAAATCATGGTGGCATCATACCCCATGAAGGCATATTTATCCGGTTCATCCATAAAATACTCCCTGAACTGTTGTATCATTCTGTAATTTGATGAGTCGGCGTAATTTATATACACAGGAGATACGTAGGAAAATCTCAGTTTTTTGTACGCTTCCATTTCTACATAATTTTGACCCAGCCATTGTTCATTGCCCAGCAAAATAACTTCCTTTTCTTTACATTGATACATGGTATTTATCAATCCCGTAACAAATATTTTATCGGATAAAGCGGATATTACAAAAGTCGTGTCTTCAGGGCTCAATGCATTTTTCACGGCTCCTTTTTGTTCCCTGTTATAGGCAATGGTAGCAATGTTATCGTAATCAGGTTCACCATGAGCCGCAAAATAATCAATAATGAAAAATTTTATTTCATCGGCGTATGCTACCGTTGACTGAGTTCCATCATGAACAATGACCACGGGATAATTATGTTCAATGAGATATTCTGCAATAAAAAACCATTGAATTTGCATATTAGGCTGAATACTGATTAAGCTTCTGTGTTTAAACATTGCATGATTCTCAGGGTCAACCATTGTAATTACGTTAACATCGTTGGTATCAGCAAAATTTAAGGTAAGTTCGATATTTTCTCTTCCAATTGGCCCTATAATCACATCAGGCAGCGTATCCAGGTTATTTAAAATGGTTTTGGTTTCTTCGATGCTTCCCCTGGTATCACGTACATTGAGGTTGATCTTACCTCCAAGGCTGTCAAGATGTTCCAATCCCAGGAGTACCCCTTCATACATCCGTACCATAGATTCGGTATATGGGTATAGCGCCGGTTGTTTATCATCTTTTTCTTTATCCTTAATGTGTTCAATGTTTGCTTCTGCGTTAAAGGGCAGCATAAGCAGCACATTCATTTCTTCAATCCGGGATGGTTTCAGTGTATCGATAACGTGGAGCAAGCTATCGTCCAGCACAAGTGAATCCGGTCTGATGGTATCGTACACTGAGCTAGTATCAAGCCTCACGTGGGCCTGTACGCTGTCATTGAGTTTAGGAAAAGTAGCTACATACCGTATTTTTTCACGGGGAATTTTGATCACCTCTCCCACCCAGATGTCCCTGTTTTTCAAATCGGGATTTGCACCGGTAATGTGTTTCAGTTTCACATTGTATTTTTTTCCAATACGATATAAAGTTTCACCCTGTTTAACTGTATGATACACATACTCTGATGTATCCCTGGAAAACTCAGGGTCGGTAAAATCAACTTTTTCTTGTTGCAGGGCATGCTTGGGTATAATAATGGTATCGTTTATTTTCAGTCCTCTGGTTTCCAGGCCGGGATTGGCTTCGTAAATTTCCTGTATGGTCACATCATAACGCTTTGATAATGAATAAAGGGTATGTTTTCGCCTGATTTTAATCACGTGATAATCAGATGTATCAATTTCGGGGTGCATTTCTTCTGCACTTTTCAGTGGCCGGACAGGAATTTTTATTGTTGCTCCGGCTTTCAATCCACGTGACAATTCAGGGTTATGCACCAGTAGTTCTTTTTCTTCAACGTTGTAGGCGTTGCATATAGAATATATTGTCTGCCCCTGCTTTACTTTATGCAGATAAAACTTTTGTCCGTTAAGGATAATTTTTTCATCTGAAATGGGAATATCGGGAGATTCCTGCTGTGCCATGGAATAACCAGCGACCAAAAGCATCATTACAATTGTCAAAAAGAAGAATCTATTCATATTTTATATAAATAAATAGCATACAAATGTACTATTAAAATAGCAATTTCAAAAGTCGTACCGTAGTTATAACAACTTCTCTAAAGTTTGGAACTTTAGAGAAGTTGTTATAACGTTATTATTTCCCTAACAATTTTTTAATCTCATTGAGTTTATTCAAGGCTTCCACCGGGGTAAGGTTATTGATATCAATGTCTTCTATCTTGTCACGAATGTCTTTTAAGACCGGATCATCCAACTGAAAAATACTCATTTGCATGCCTTCGCGCTGGTTTCTGATGGTACTGGTGTGACGTTTCATGCCTTTTTCGGTTGAACCCGCTTCAAGCTGTTCAAGAATTTGATTGGCGCGCTTTACCACTGAAGGCGGCATACCTGCCATTTTAGCCACGTGAATACCAAAACTATGTTCACTGCCACCGCGTTCCAGTTTGCGGAGAAATAATATTTTATTGTCAGCTTCTTTTACAGACACGTTGTAATTCCTGATTCTGGAAAAGGATTTTTCCATTTCGTTCAACTCGTGATAGTGAGTAGCAAACAATGTTTTGGCATGTGATTTCGGATGTTCGTGGATGTATTCGGCAATGGCCCATGCAATGCTGATGCCATCATAAGTACTGGTACCCCTGCCAAGCTCATCCAGCAATATCAGGCTGCGTTCGCTGATGTTATTCAGGATATTGGCAGCCTCATTCATTTCCACCATAAAAGTGGATTCTCCAAGTGAGATGTTATCGGATGCCCCTACCCTGGTAAAAATTTTATCAACCATACCAATGTTGGCACTTTCTGCCGGAACGTAACTGCCGGCCTGCGCCATCAGGCAAATCAGTGCAGTTTGACGCAACAAAGCTGATTTACCGGACATGTTTGGCCCGGTGATCATCATGATTTGCTGATTTTCCGTATCAAGTAATACATCGTTAGGCACGTATTTTTCTTCTGCAGAAAGTTGTTTTTCAATCACAGGGTGCCTGCCCTGTCGGATATCCATTATCAAAGTATCATTTACCGAGGGTTTGTTGTATTCATTTTCTATGGCGGATATTGCAAATGAACACAGGCAGTCTAAGTGCGCTATCATGGATGCATTGAGTTGAACGGCTTCAGTATATTCCGATAAGGTAGTAATTAGTTTATTGAAAATCTGTTGTTCGAGTTCGAGTATTTTTTCTTCGGCCCCGAGTATCCTGGATTCATATTCTTTCAACTCATCGTTGATATAACGTTCAGCACTTACTAGTGTCTGGCGGCGTACCCAATCGTCCGGCACTTTGTGTTTGTGTGTATTTCTGACTTCAAAATAATAACCAAACACATTGTTATATCCTACTTTGAGGCTGCTGATTCCGGTTATTTCTGTCTGTTTATGCTGCATTTTCAGGAGGTAATCTTTACCTGTATGGGCAATTTTCCTGAGTTCATCCAGTTCGGATGAAACACCATCAGCAATGACCCCACCTTTGTTAACCAGCACGGGAGGATCATCAGTGATTTCCATTTCTATGCGATCACGAATATCCTGGCATGGATTGAGCTGATCGGCAATCTGCCTGAGGCCGGCATCATCAATGTCAGACAACTGTTTTTTAATGGCTTCGATGGCATGAAAAGCTAATTTGAACTGATTCACCTCACGTGGATTTACTTTCCCAACCACCACACGTGAAATCAGACGTTCCAAATCACCAATGTTACGAAAGTGTCCGGATAAATTCCTGCGTATCTCCTGGTTGCCTATAAGAAATTCAACGCTATCAAGACGCTGGCTAATCTTTTGAATATCCAGCAGTGGAAATGCCAACCATCGCTTCAATAGTCTGGCTCCCATGGCCGTTTTGGTTTTATCCAACACATCAATTAGGGATTTACCTCCCGGATTGAGGGGTTGAAAAATCTCTAGGTTATCTATGGTAAACTTGTCTAACCACACGTAATTATCTTCAATAAGCCTGGAAATGCCCGTGATGTGATCAATCTGGCGATGTTCAGTCATCTCAAGGTAATTCATTACGGCTCCGGCGGCCACAATACCGGATTTAGCATCTTCAACACCAAAGCCTTTCAGGTTTTTTGTCTGAAAATGGTTCAACAATTTATCGTATGCATTTTCGAGGGTAAACACCCATTCATCAAGGGGGTATGTAATGAATCTATCACCAATAAATTCAGATATTTCATCCTTTTTGGAACGCTGATAAAGCACCTCTTTTGGCTTCATGCTTTGTAAAAGCTTATCAGCGTATCCCCTGTTTCCCTCGGTAAGCAAAAATTCGCCAGTGGAAATATCCAGAAAGGCTAAGCCGGTTTGAGGTTTATCAAGATAAACACAGGCAAGAAAATTATTTTCACGGTGTTCCAGCACATTTTCATGCAAGGAAACCCCGGGCGTAATCATTTCCGTAATGCCTCTCTTTACAATTTTTTTGGCAAGTTTTGGATCTTCCAGTTGTTCACAAATAGCAACCCTTTGTCCTGCTCTCACCAGTCGCGGCAAGTATGTATCCAGGGCATGGTAAGGAAATCCGGCCAAATCAACATAAGAAGCAGCTCCATTGGCGCGTTTGGTTAATGTAATTCCCAAAATCCGTGAAATTTTAACGGCATCCGTTTCAAATGTTTCGTAAAAATCACCGACACGAAACAACAGGATAGCATCAGCATGTTTGGATTTTATCCTGTAATACTGATCCATCAATGGGGTTTTACTTGTGTTCTTTGCCATACATATATCATATCTATGGCAAAAATACAATGATTTTTCCCCGTAAAAAAATCCAATTACTATGATTTATCAACAGAAAGGATTATTACTTAACGTATCCGGTTTTTCGTCCTGTATAGCGGGCATATATACCCTCTAACGTTCAGTTTTGTATCACTTTCTGTCCAAATTTTGCAGTTGTAATATTTGCCTTTTTCGGTAGCAAGTATGCCATCATCGCCTGTCCATTTTCCATTTTTCTTTTCCATGCCGTAAATGATACGCATTCCTTTCAATGGTTTGTTTTCCAATTCACCCTGGCACTCAGTACATTTGGAATTGGGATCTTTATTTTCAATCAATTTCACAATTTCGCCGTACAGTTTTCCATTGGCTTTATACACTTTCACAATGGATTTGGCATTGCCGGTTTCATCATCAATGGTTTTCCACAGGCCTTCCACTGAATGGGCACTAAGCAACAGTGGGATAACAATTAAACCCAAGATCAAACTGAAATTTTTCATCTGTATATAATTTAAAAATATGATTACTTAATGTTATACCTAAATTCATTTTTATAGCTAATTCCTGC
>JBNGDT010000069.1:0-1200 GCA_049975305.1 Bacteroidales bacterium
GCCGAAAATCCCACTGTTACCTGGGCAACAACAGGCATCAAACAGGTGGACATGAAAACCGTTATCAATTGCGGTATGGATTCAGCTACCATCACAAAATATGTCAATGTGTATGAAAGGCCGGAAGCCTATTTTACGTTTACCGACAGTGTATGTGCCGGAAATGCAGTACAATTTCCCAATACCGGTTCATCAGGTGCCCCATTTTCACATGAATGGACATTCACTGCGGATGCACAACCATCTGAAGCTTACACTGAGAACCCGGAGGTAGTTTTTGCAACACCCGGCGATAAGCCAATAAAACACACCGTATATAACGATCATTGTTCACATACAACCACAGATACAATAACCATCTTACCAAGACCTGAAGCAGATTTTACTCATACAGGACCGGTATGCATTGACCAGGGCATTGATTTTACCAACACAGGCAGCAGTGCCGGTGTTAGTTTTGACTGGTCATTCAGTCCGGATGGCAGCCCTGCCACAAGTAACCTTGAAAATCCAACCGGCATTACATTCAGTACCCCTGGGATGAAAACAGCTACGCTTGTTGTTACGGACAACGTAAGCGGATGCCAGGACAGCATATCAAAAACATTTGAAATATTGGATGTTCCTGTTGCCGATTTCACTTTTACCAACAATGTCTGTATAGGCACGGGGGTGGATTTTACCAATACAGGCAGCACAGGTAATGAATACAGTTATTCATGGGATTTTGGAAGTGATGCATCTACTTCAAGCTCAACGGCTGAAAATCCACAAAACATTGCATTCAGTTCCAGTGGCAACCATACCATCACATTGAGTGTATCAAACAGTGTTTGCATAGCAACGACTACACAAACACTGACAGTTGAAAATTCACCGGCACCCGAAGTATCATTTACCAGTACAGCACCTGCCTGCGGAAATGATCCCGTAGATTTTAGTTTTAATGGTGATGCGACAGGACTTGATTTCAATTGGGATTTTGGCCCCAATGCAACCCCGGCCACATCAATTAGTGTTAATCCAACAGGCATCGTGTTTGACAGCGATGGAACACAAACCATTGTTTTAACAGTTACAGATGCCGTATCAGGTTGCTGGAACGAAGCTGAGCAGACCATCAATATTTACCAGGACCCAATAGCTTCTTTCACATTCACTGATTCGATTTGCATTGGAGCAAGCCTTGATTTTACCAAC
>JBNGDT010000069.1:1300-5160 GCA_049975305.1 Bacteroidales bacterium
ACAGGGTCAACCGGAAATGAATTTTCCTACAGCTGGGACTTTGGTACAGATGCCACACCGGGCACATCTAATGCTGAACATCCTTCAGGTATAATATACAGCAGCGGTGGAAATAAAATAGTAACATTTACAGTATCAACACCACATTGCACAGAAACCTTAACAGACACGGTGGTTGTGAAAAATTCGCCACAACCAGTGTTGGATTTCACATCCACAGCTCCTACTTGTGAAAACGATGAAATCACCTTCACCATCCTAAATTATGATCCACAATTTGATTATACATGGGATTTTGGTGCAGGTGCTACACCAGCCACTTCTACTGCGCCAAATCCTGTAGTAACTTACAGTTCGCCTGGCACAAAAACAGTTCAACTGTATGCTGAACATCCGGTTAGTGGTTGTAACAATGAAGTAACCCATACCATCAACATTTACGATGATCCGGTAGCTTCTTTCACATTCACTGATTCGATTTGCATTGGTGCCGGCCTTGATTTTACCAACACAGGGTCAACCGGAAATGAATTTTCCTACAGCTGGGACTTTGGTACAGATGCCAATCCATCAGGGGCTAATGCTGAAAATCCAACGGGTATAAGCTATACAAGTTCAGGTGATAAAATAATCACGCTAACGGTATCAAGCTCACATTGCACAGAAAGTTATACCGATACCTTACACATTCAAAATTCACCTGCACCGATGCTTGATTTTTCATCTACAGCCCCGGCATGTGAAGCAAATGAAGTATCATTCAGCGTTGATAATTATGATGCTTCTCTTGAATACAACTGGTTTTTTGGTACAGATGCAACTCCTCCCGGCTCCAGTGATCCTGAACCTATAGTAGTTTACAGCTCACCTGGGGTTAAAACGGTTAGCTTGTTTGCAAACAATCCGGAAAATGGTTGTGGCAATCAAATCAGCAAGACCATAAACATTCACCCCAGACCGGATATCAGTTTTACATCAACGGCACCTGTCTGCATCGGACAAACAGTTGACTTTAGCAATGAAGGAAGTTCCGGCGCAGAATACCAATACACATGGGATTTTGGTGAAAATGCTACACCATCAACGTCATACGCTGAAAATCCTACCGGTATTGTATATTCAAGCTCCGGTGACAAAGAAATCAGTTTAACTATATCTGATGGGAATTGTACAAGAACGGTAAGTCAGATAATCAACATTTACGAAAGTCCGTTTGCTGAATTTGAGACCACAGCACCTAAATGTGCAGGAATGCCTGTATATATGCACAACCTGAGTGACACTGCAAACACTTTCTATAATTGGGATTTTGGTGAAAATGCAATACCTCAGACTTCCAATGCAGCCAATCCTTTTGTGATATATGATGAAGGAGGCAGCTATGAAATTAAACTGAAAGTTACTAAACTCAGTTCCGGCTGCAAAGACTCTGTCAGTCATTATATCAACATCAATCCAACACCGGAGGCAGATTTCTCTGTAGTGTTGCCTGATTGCCCGGGCGAACCGGTTACATTCATCAATGAAGGCAGCAGCGGATATGAATTCAGTTATCAATGGGATTTTGGTACCCATGCTATTCCAAACACATCACAGGCTGAAAATCCATCCGGTGTCATTTTTACTGAAGGTGGCATGCACAGGATTAGTTTTACCATCATGAACAATGAATGTACAAACACCATACATGATGTCATCACTTTACCCTATCTGCCTGATGTCAATGCAGGCATGGATACTACTATATGTGCCAACCGCAGTGTTCAACTCGGAGTTCCGGGCCCGGATGATTACAGTTACAACTGGTTCCCAGCCTCTACGCTCGACAATGCCAGTGTGGCCCAACCAGTGGCTTCACCCGCAGCTGAATTTACAACCTATCATGTTACAGTTACCGATAATAATACAGGCTGTATAAATAGAGATTCGGTGCATGTTACCATGTTGCCACCCGCATTGGCTAAAGCTGGTCCGGATGTGACAATCTGCAGGTATGATTCCATCCAGATAGGCACAGGCATGATTGAAGGTCAGAGTTATTATTGGTATCCTGAAACAGGTGTACAAAATCCATACAAAGCCAATACCATGGTTAGTCCACCTGAAACCACTACATATACGCTGAACACTTCGTATGCAGGATGTGATACCGTAACAGATGAAGTAACGGTAACGGTTCATCCCTTACCGGCAATTGATGCAGGAGAAAATCGCATTATTGCACGCGGTGAGCAAGTACAACTCAATGCTACAGGGGGTGTGAATTATATATGGTCACCATTAACTGAAATTAATCATCCCTACATTCCCAACCCGGTTGTGTCACCAGATGACACCATCACATATACCGTAACCGGGAATGATGTGTTCGGGTGTACCAATTCAGATTCCGTAACCATCTTTGTGAATGACCCGCAATTCTACATTCCCAATACGTTTACCCCCAATGGTGATGACCGTAACGATGTATTTTATATTCGGGGCAAGCCACTTTATAATTTTGAGTTGCACATCATCAACCGCCAAAACCAGAGGGTATTCATTAGCAATGACTATTATGAAGGTTGGGACGGCACAATACAGGGAACTGGAGAAGCTTGTCCTGAAGGAGCCTACGTTTATATCGTTACAGGCATAAATGAAGATGGTGAAGAGGTACAGGAAAACGGGATTATCAATCTTATACGATAAATATTCCCATAGTACATACCAGTTTAATTCAACATTAACACCATAATACATGGGCAAATCCATCCGCATTTGTACTGGTATAAAAGGCTTCAGATAAAAATTCCACGTGTTGTTAACCAAATTCAGGATACCATAAAAAGGAAGCTATGTAACTGTGACTGTCCTCTTGTTTCAGATTATCATCATTGGGATGAATAATCTGTCGAGCTCCGGATGTTTCAATATGAAGGTCTGCATCGTAAATTTTCGGCGTGCGATACCCTTCAGAATAGCTCAATCATACCTACCGATAATAATTCCAATCCATAAACACCTGCCAGGCTGCTAAAAATGGGGCGTCCATTGATGAATATTTGGGAATATGCACCTTCCATTCCATTCATTCTCAATTGTGTAAAACCACAATTCTGACAGTTGTTTTTCTGTTCTCAGTCCGGGCAAAATATTCAATTAATATTTTCTAAAAATACCTATTTTCGGGGATGCCTTCCAAAGCCGGATTGCTTCCAAAGATTCTTTATATTGACCGTGTTATCCGGATTCAGATTGTCACCTGTCTGATTTATTAGTGCTTTTGTATCATTGCGTGGATTTTTCACGGCTTTGCTTACCGGATAAGCATCCATTTTTGCAGCAGGATAAGGTTTCAGACAAGCCGTAATATCAGTTAACGGTGTATTGGGATTAAGCCAAACTTGTTCCTGTTTGGGGGTGAGAATAACAGGTGATCTGTGGTGAGGAATTTTTTGTATTAGCTCATTAGGGGTTGTTGTAATGATGGAAAATCCTTCAATCTCCTTTCCTGTATCCGGGTGTTTCCAACTGTCCCATATCCCTGCAAAGGCAAAAGGGCGCTGTTTGTGTTTTAAAAATATCAAATAAGGTTCATCCAGGCCGTTGGCGGTACTGCCTTCGTAGAATGCATCGGCAATTACCAAACATCGTTGTGAACGTATTGGTTTGCGGAAAGCAGGCTTGTTGATAATGTCTTTTGCACCTCGATAAGTAGGATCGTTATTTTGATTTCGGTCTCCTTCAGCCCTGGCATTGAATAAAAGCATGTTTTTCTTTGACCAAAAAGGGCTTAGTCCAAACCGAAACCGTTCGATTGTATTGGGATAACGGTCGGTAATAACCAACGCATATTGTCCTGGGCTGATGTTGTAAGA
>JBNGDT010000069.1:5170-11377 GCA_049975305.1 Bacteroidales bacterium
TTTCTACCCCGAAACGGCTTGCTATTTTTTCCAGTTTTTGGACAAGAATAAAACGTCCACACATAATAAAAGCATTTTTAATGTATCAAACAAAATCAAAGATTACAAGTTTCATGTTGTAAATAAAACATACTTTTGTGAATATAGTGTATTATAAACACAGTGTCATAATTTTGATATAAAATTTAATTAATTATATGCAGATATGTCAGGATATTTAAGAACAATATTGGATAAAGACACATTAAGCAAAAGCGACATTATATTTTTACTTGAATTAAATGAAAAAGATCAGCAAATGTTGTTTAAAAAAGCTTCTGAAATAAAAGCAGCTTATGTAGGGAAAATCACATGGTTCAGAGGACTAATTGAATACTCCAACATTTGTTCCAAGAACTGTTATTATTGCGGCATAAGATCAGGCAATAAACATACAAAGCGATATGAATTAACTGATGATGAAGTATTATCAGCTGCACAATTTGCAATAGATAATCAATATGGTTCTCTTGTATTACAATCCGGAGAAAGAAGTAACCGCGCTTTCACTGCTCACATCACAAAATTACTAAAAGCAATTAAGCAATTAAGCGGCCCTGCTCCGGGAATTACATTATCCATGGGCGAACAAAGTGAAGACGTATTTCGCGAATGGTATGATGCAGGCGCACACAGATATCTATTACGCATCGAAAGTTCCAATTCGGATTTGTACCACAAGCTGCATCCGAACAATGATTTACACAATTTTGAAAAAAGGCTTGAAACGCTTTATTTCCTAAAGAAACTAAACTACCAGACAGGTACAGGGGTAATGATAGGCACTCCTTTTCAAACAACAGAGCATCTTGCTAACGATTTGCTGTTCATGCGTGATTTTGATATTGACATGTGTGGCATGGGGCCTTATATTGAACATAAAAATACACCGCTGTATAAACACAAAGGGCAGTTATTACCACTGAAAGACAGGTTCCGGTTAAGTTTGAAAATGATTGCCATATTAAGAATTATGATGAAAGACATTAACATTGCAGCAGCCACAGCTATGCAGGCAATTGATCCATTAGGCAGGGAAAAAGCTATTATGGCAGGTGCCAATGTCATCATGCCAAATATTACTCCGGGCAAACACAGGAATGACTACGCGCTTTATGAAAATAAGCCATGCACAGATGAAGAAGCATCAGACTGCAACACATGTTTGGATGTAAGAATAGCAATGACTGGTGATAAGATTGGCTATGGCAAATGGGGAGATTCAA
Organism: Bacteroidales bacterium; assembly: GCA_049975305.1. GTDB lineage: Bacteria > Bacteroidota > Bacteroidia > Bacteroidales > ML635J-15 > JAQIBY01. The sequence goes on from JBNGDT010000069.1 coordinate 6,436, forward strand.
AACACTATTTCACAAGAAAAAGGCAACATGATAAAATCCAGTGATTACCGTATTAGACGTACCAGCCCTTCTTCCTGGTATTCAATGCCAAATACATCTTTGTAAACACATATCCATGGGTACGTTCCGGAAGGCAACAACTCGTCACCTTTGATCACATCACCCTGCATAGTACCATCCCAGGTACCATCTCCACAACCTTCACAGCCTTCATTTTCATGGTATTCTCTGGTTTCGAATACAATTTCTCCCCACCGGTCATATACTTTCAGTGAAAATTCGTTGGGATCAATACCGGTACCACACACTAAAAAACAATCGTTTTCGCCGTCATAATTGGGCGTAAATGCCGTTGGTGCATAAAAAGTAAAATAGTCATCTACTTTAATGACTTTCCATATAGTATCCCTGCAATTGTAACGATTTACACCAATGACTTCAATTTCGAACACGCCAACCCCGCTATAGGTATGCACAGGATACCAATTGCTGGATACAGTGGAATCTCCATCACCAAAATACCAGTATAAACTGTCGGTATTGCTTGTGACAGGATAGAATTCCACTTCTGGGTTAAGCATACTGATGTGATCAGGCCTGGTATAAAAATCAATGTCGGGTACAGGATAAATGCGAATCATATTTTGTTTTGTTTTCCTTTTTGTACATCCATATTGATCTGTCACAAGCAGAGTTACATCATAATAACCGCTGTTTCCGTAAATATGGGTAGCCTGTTCACCATAGGCAAAGGCATCATCTCCAAAAACCCATTGATAAGTATAACTGCTATTTGGATTCAGGGCACTAAATTCAAAGGTTGCCGGCGGACATGCAGCGGATAGATCAGATATAAAATTGTTTTCGGGCAAATCAAGCACAGTAATGTACACAGAATCATATACAGCCGGTGTTTCACATGCATCAGCAGCCCGGATAATGTACCATCCGGAGCAAGAAGGAGATACACTGTATGGAGATGTAACAATGGCGTTCCCATTCAGCACAACTTCATAAGGGCCTCCATTGCCACCTGTTATATCAAATTCCAAGTCTGTACTTTCACCACGGCATATAGAATCATTCGTAGCATAAAAACTTTCTATCTGCAATTCAGGATATACATTTACCATAGCAGAACCGGATTTAGTGCATCCGTTTGCATCAGTTACAACAAGTGTATAAACAGATGTTTCATCGGGGCTAACATTCATTGTACTGCCAAACCATTCGTATCCATCAGGGCCATACCAATGGAACATATATGGCGGAGTTCCTCCGGTTACTGTTATAGAATAAGAAGCCGTTCCTCCGATACAAATTTGCCTGTTTCCCAAGCCTAAAATGATTATATCATCCGGATCGGTAAGGTAAGCAGACAAAACCATCTGGCATCCATTGGCATCAGTAACCGACACTTCATGCAAGCCTGCCGGTAAATTGCTGGCTGTATCATCTTGTTGACCAAGTGTCCACTGATAAGAATACGGAGGCACACCGCCTTCAGCATATACCCATGCTGATCCATCTGAACTACCGGAGCATAACGGGTTTTCACTGTAAATAGTACACACCATGAGATTAGGTTCCGTTACTTGAAACGCAGTATCTACTTCACAACCATTCTGATCGGTAACCGTTAATGCATACGTCCCGGCACAAATATTTGAAAGTGTATTGCTATTGCTGCTCCATGAATAATTATAAGGACCAATGCCTCCATTCACGGTTGCAACCGCCTCACCATCACAAATACCATGGCAATTGACATTTTCCACATCAAGATCGAGAAACATTTCAGGGCTTACCGTGACATTTACAGTTACGGTATCTGAATAACAACCATTGGCATCAACAGAAAATACCTGGTAAGTTGTATCATTGTCAGGGGAAACAGAAAATGATGCACCAATGGGGCTAAAATTTGTTCCATTGCCCCAGTAAAAAGTATAAGGGCCGGTTCCCCCTGAAACTGATGCATCAAGCTCTTCTGATTCACCATAACAAATCACGACATCTGAATCAGCTGAAACATAAATTGGTGCTGGTTCAGAAATTGTAGCTTGCAGAGATGCTTCACAACCATTGGCATCAGTGACAGTCAATGCATAAATACCAGCATCAACACCAGACAGATTTTGTGTGCCAGCCCCATTCGACCAGTCATACGTAAACGGAACAGTTCCGCCGGAAACATTGACATAAATTTCGCCATCACTGCCACCATAGCATGACACATTAACTGCCATAAAATCCAGTGTTGGCCCCGGAACATCATCAATTGTATAAGGGCCTGATTGTGCCACACAGCCATTGGCATCTGTTACTTCAATGATATAATCGCCACCACCAACATTATTAAGATCTAAAGCAGAACCTACCTGAGTAGATGATGAATAAAACCATGCATAAGTATAAGGCGTGGTTCCAGCAGTAACAATTATTCCAGATATCAATCCATTGTTTCCTCCACAAGCCGCGTCTGAAATAACTACACCCGAATCATCAATGGTTGGGCCTCCAATATCATTGACAGTAAAAGGCCCTGCAGAAGTTTCACATCCGTTATCATCAGTTACTGTCAAGGAATATGTGCCTGAGGGAATATTTGTTAAATCAATACTTGTTCCTACCTGGATACCACTTCCATTTTCCCACGAATATGCCAGCGGGGAAGCCCCCCCTGACACATTAACCCCCGTAATGGAACCATCACTGGCACTACAGGTAGCATCAGTAATATTCACACCAGATGTATTCACAGCAGGGGCAGATGTTCCTGACAAAATAACAGAAGCTTCTGCAGTACAACCATCGTTATCAGTAATAGTTACACTGTAGTTGCCATCAGATAATCCAGTTATTGTCTCCGTACTTTCACTGTTTGACCATGAATAATAATAAGGACTTGTCCCCTGCCCTGCAATTGCAGTAGCAGACCCATTTGGATCACCACAGGTTGGATCTGTGGCATCAATTGAAGCCGTTAAATCACAGGTAATGGGATCACAACTTCCCTCTTCAATGGATACATCATCAATAAAATAATAGGCGAAACACCCCCCCGTTATAATATTGCAATCCACCCCGGTGGCTTCATAGTTGACATTGCTCATGTCATTAAAATTTCCAATGTATATCCATTCTTCGCCCCCTGATGCAATGAAACATTCTTCGTGTAATACCCAGTTGCTGGTATCTGTAAGTTGACTTCCTGATGTTGCAACGGTCGGAGAATAAGGTAATGCAGAAGTGTAATTCTGACCACCTCCAAAATAATTGATATATTCATCGGTTATTAAAATCCCTATTTGTTCAACCGAATATGGAGAATTATCAGCCAGGCTCCACCAAAAACGTACTTTGTATTCTGTGCCTGCTGTGAGGGGTGAAGTTAATTGTATTCGCATGTATTCCCTGTAATCACCAGCAATACCTCCCATAGACCCATCATAAGCTATAATACCTCCATAAGCCTCTCCTGTATGAGCGTGTTGATACCCCTGAATGTTATCGGGAACATCCATTGAAGGTGCCATTGGAAGAAATTGTATGTAACAGGCGTTGTAATAATCAGGGGATGCAGAATCTGGTGTGGCCCAACCTGTTGCATTACTTAATTCACCAGGCCCCATAGGACAACTGGAATAATCCTCAAAACTGTAATTTGGTACCAAATTCTGAGCAAAAAGCGGTACCACTGAAATTAAAAATACAATGATTATTTGAACAAATTTTCCCATACTGTGTGATTTAACAACAAAACAATACAATAATAAACAATTTTCTTTTATTATTATAGACGAAACTTAATAAGCATGGTTGCTTTAATAAAAAACGGTAAATAATTTTTCAGTAACAAAGGTAAAATATTATTGACAAATCATGTGTTTATCACATATTAATCTGCACAATTAAGATGTTTATTCATAATAACATTCAATAAAATTAAAACTCAAAAACAAATTCAACAAATACAGCAAAACTTTTATCCCCTTAAAACCCTTTATTTTTGACCAAAAATTCAAGTAATTCACAATTTTTGCTAATTTTGAGGGGTTTTTAGACAGACTGCCGTTAATGCATACGTCCCGGCACAAATATTTGAAAGTGTATTGCTATTGCTGCTCCATGAATAATCATAAACAGGGTATCCTCCGGTAACATCCACAACAATTTCACCATCACAAATGCCGTGACAATGAACATTTTGTAAATCAACAATGTCAATTTGGATTTCAGGCTTCACCAAAATATCAATATTGTCAGAATTTAAACAACTTCCAATAGTTACCTGATATTCTATTGTATTGGTTCCAATATTAGCAACAGATGGGTCAAAGGTTCCAGCAAATGCATCCGTAATTCCGGGTCCGCTCCATGTACCACCTCCTGTAGCAGCAGTCAAATTTACCGATGGATTATCCGCACAAAAATCGCCCGAGTCGGTGATTGTGGGATCCGGGTTGTCAAACACTTCGATCACCATATCATCTGTGGCATCACAACCCGAAATTGACACTTCATAAGTTATTGTATGATTACCAACACCGACAACAGAAGGATCAAAAGTTCCCGCTGATGCATTTGTGATGCCATTTCCACTCCAGGTACCGCCACCTGAGACAGCACTGAGATTTGCAGGGGGATCATCTGAACAAAAGACACCGGGATCGGTGATTTAAAATTACGAACTCTATATTTTTCAAGTATTTGAATGGTTTTATCAAAAAGCTGTTGCCTGTTTATTGCCATAAAATAATCGAGGCGTAGTATGTGACAGTCGGTTTTATAATTATTGGAACAAGACCGTATGAACTTATCTATTCTTTTAATACCATAGCTTGTGACTTTTCCTGTACGACAACTGTAACTATCGTTAATAAATACCTGTCAAGTTTCACAAGGTTGTTATGTAAAACAATCTTGCTTTGTTTTAATT
>JBNGDT010000070.1:0-11362 GCA_049975305.1 Bacteroidales bacterium
CAGGAATTAGCTATAAAAATGAATTTAGGTATAACATTAAGTAATCATATAATTTTTATTCTCTTTTTGCTTTGTTCTGGCCTGCACATATCAGTTTAATAAGTTCAATGCGTGTTGATCCTGATTTGAGCACCTGAAACGTATATTTTTCATAGTTCGGATCACGTATGATTTCTCCCTGATTCGGAAAACTTTCATAGATATACAATAGGTATCCCGCCAGGGTTTCGTATTCATCGGAAGTTTTCAGGTTAAGATTGTATTTATCGTTCAAATAATCAATTTCAACTTTTCCGGAAAACACATAGTTCCCGTCAGGTAATTGTTTTTCTATAATATCAGTGGTATCATATTCATCCTCAATTTCACCAAAAATTTCTTCAAGCAAATCCTCAATAGAGACAATGCCTGAAGTGCCTCCAAATTCATCCACAACAACAGCGATGTTTTTGTTTTCTTTAATGAACAAGGTGAGCATATCTTTTGCTTTCATTGTTTCCGGCACTATTAGTGGTTTTCGCATCATACTTTTTAGTGATTCCGGGTTTTTAAATAAATCGTGGTTTCGTACATAGCCTACAATGCTGTCAATGTTACCTTTATAGATGAATATTTTGGAATACCCTGATTCGATAAACTGTTGTGTTAGTGTAGGAATATCAGTGTTCAGGTCAACAGCAACAATATCGGTACGCGGTACCATGCATTCACGCAGCCGTATATCTCCGAAATCCAGTGCATTCTGAAAAATTTTCTCAATGGAGTCTTTCTCCTCATCCTCTCCGCTTGATTCTGAAATAAAATCATCCAGATCTACCTTGCTCAATACCTGAGCCTGTTTGACATTTTTAATTTTCACCCCCAGTAAACGGTTTCCTATGGTTGACAACCATAAGCTAATACGGACAATAGGGTAAAAAAATATGTAAAAGAATGCCAGCGGAACAGCAAAAAGTTTTAATGACTGATTGCTGACAGTTTTGAAAAGTACCTTAGGGATAAATTCTGCAAACACAAGGATGATGAGTGTTGAGATGATGGTTTGAATAAGCAGTATAAGGCTGTCATTGTCATTGACCAGCCTGGCAATGTCAGGTTTGAGCAGAGTGGCCATGAGCATACCATAAATGACAAGGGCAATATTATTACCAACAAGCATGGTACTTATATAGCGGGAAGGGTATTCTGAAAAATGCGATAAAATCTTTGATGACAGTTTGTTTTCTTGCTTTGTGATTTCAAGCCGGAGTTTATTTGAGGAGATAAACGCGATTTCCATCCCGGAAAAAAAAAGCCGAAAACAATAGTGTTATCAGTATATAAGGGAGTAAATCCATTTTATATTATCGCTTACGTCTTTTTTGTTTTCGCATGTATATTTTGAGAAAAAAAATAATCAGACAAAGCAGCGAGAGAAGCAAATATACCAAGGCATACAATTTGCCAGGTTCTCCTTGGTTGAATTTTATCATAGCAGACACCAAAGTGAATATGGCCATGCCAAGCCACAGATAGTCTATGACAATCAGCAAAATTGGTTGTTTTTTACGATGGTTACTGTTCGTTTTCATTGATAACAAAAGATCCTTTGGGGTTAGTAATTGTCCAGCTTGAAAAATCCTGGTTTGATTCAAAACCGGTGCCTATATAAATTTCTTCTTTGGTGGTGATCCTTACAAATTTATGCGTGTAAATACGCTCGTTTTCCATATCCCAAAAAAGTTGTTCAGTGTTGATCTGTTCTTCTTTAACGAGATTTTTCCCCACAACGTTACGTTTTGCTTCCCACAATTGTTGTTGGGCATAGTAGATACCATACTCTGCCTTGATTATTGATTCAACCGTATCCTCATTGTAAAATTTTACCGTCAGGCCTTCCGGATACTCATCATAGGGAGATTCATCCTGTTCTTCAGGCTTAAAACTTTGCATAACAGGAGCCTCCAATACCACCTTTATTATGCCGGAATCTGTTATTGTCGTTTGTAAATCATTAATTTTTATGGATGGCAACTCTGTTTCATAGGTGATTTGTTTTACCTCGCTTATATCATTTTCACAGGCAAAAAACAAAAGTACACTTCCTGCAATAATGATAAAGCATGCTTTATGTTTATGTAAGTTACAAAATATGTTCACGTTAGAAGTGTCCTATGGTATTATTGATTGAATCTTGCTGTGGTTGTTTCATTGATCCAACAGTTTAATGTATATGAATCACCTTCCATTACTTCATAGAAAAAGGCATCTTCTTTAGTGGGGAAATACCGGCTGTATTTTGAAATCATGGGATTTAACTCATCAGCCAGTTCCGGGGATACCGATTTAGCTTTTAACAATTTATCAACCACTACCCAATACACCGTCAGGTGCTCAAATTCATTTTCGCCACAATCGCTGGCTACGGATGCGTAAATCTGTGCCAGAAGTTTGTAGGATTTTCCATGTTCAGGATTAGCATCAATTGCCTTTTTGGCATACCTTCTTGCTGTCTGATATTGGTTCATCTGATTAAAGTACAGTAGCCCCAGTTCAAAATACAGGTCTGCTTTCTTACTTTCATTTTTCTGCATTTCTATGGCTTCTTTGTAATAGCGTTCTGCTTTTTCAGCGTTGTTGTTTTTGAAAAAATATTGAGCAAGTGAGTGTGCTGCACTGGCCGTTTTTTCCATAGCATATATTTTTTCCGATACTTCAGCAAACAGTTTAGAATCAAAACATTCTTGTTGTTCCATTATGGTTTGAATGGTTCCTAACATATCCCTGTTATCGAAATTTTTCTCATATATCGGACGGAAAACATCTTCAAGCATAGCACAGTCAAGAACGCCTGTGTTAATTAACATCCGGTTAACCTGCTCTTTGGCTTTTATGGCATCTTCGACTCCGTCTTTAATTTTTTGTTCAAAAACTTGTGTTATCTCTGTATATAATTTAATCAATTCTTTTGTGGTGATCAGATCGTTTTTAACCAGTGCGGTAGCAAGCTGAAAATAGTGACCCAATATATTATTGCTTGTTTCAACACCATCTGTTTTTATAGCTTCTTCAAATAATTTATATGCCTCCATGGCTTTTGACGGGCGATAGGTCATGATGGCGATGGCTTTGTGACCAAGATTTTTACCTTGGTCTCCGAAATACTTTGTGCGTTTGTCATAAATCATCAACAAAGTATCGATATAAGCTTCTTTGGTGTCGCCTTCAGACTGTTCAATCATTTTATCAAGTATGTTAGGCCCCTGAATGTAAATGTTCTTAGTTGATTTGGGGCAATATTTAAAACACCAGCTCCATGCAGGATAAGCATCTGCAAAACTTTCTTGTTTATAGAACTGGTCATAGGTTGATAATTGTGCACGGCACTTTGCCGGGTCTTCCCCAAATTTACTGTCTTCTTGTGCCACCACAAGAGTCCCTGCAAAAAACAACATCATCCAGATAAAAATAGCTTTTGTTTTCATTTTTTATTCATATTTATGTTTAATAAACCAAATATCTGCTAAACTAAAATTGACGCCCAATACAGCATAATTTTCTTTCACCAGATTATTTTTCAGGCTTCCTCGTTGTCCCAATTCAAGTGAAATGTTAAATGTTGTATTAGAACGTTTCAGTGGTAATCCTAATCCAAAACTTATGCCAAAATTATTGACTTTTGTATTTCCCTGGTCGAATTCAAGGTATGTATCATTAAAAAATGCACCCATCCTGTAGCGGATATTACGCCGGTATTTAATTGTTGGTGAGTTTTTTCCATCTGGTATATATTCAACACCAAGGCTGAAACGTTGTTCTGCACCGAGTGAATCCTGTTCTCCGAAAATAGAAGCATTGCTCCAGTCCTGATACCTGAAATCTGTGGCAAGCGTAAGGACATCTTTATAATGGTATGCCAATCCACCACCAATATTTATGGGCAGGTTGATTTCCCCTTGTTCCTTAATATTGTGTTCCAGTGTGTCAGTTATAATACCTGGATTAGAGCTAAGCGCACTTGTGGCCAGATAAGTCCTGTTTACATTAAGTACTGTATTAATATCACAGGCCAATCCAAGTGTGAAATGATGATTATCTGATACATTGTAATTATAATGAATACCTCCGGAAACATAGAAGTTGTTGAAATATAAAAATTTCTCTTCAATAATATCTACCATGCCGTATGCAATCGAATCTGCAAAATTAACAGCATTTAGCTGATGAATATTTCCAAACAAATAGTTGACATTGAATCCGATTGATACGTTATTAATGGGTTCAAAACTGCTGCCAATAAAAGCCTGGTTAATTCCCCCCTCTCCCTGGTAGTGATAATCGCGTGGTAATCCAAGGCTGTAATCAGATGTAATGACATGGTAAGAAACGTTTGAATATGGTACCAGGCCAAATGAAGCACCCCACCAGTTTGTAACTGGAAATCCAAAGCTTAAATAATCAAGGTTGAAATCGTAAGTTGTATGTTTTAGATTGTTTGTATTTGAACTCATTTCTTTCACAGAAGCACTAATACCGGCTTCCATTACAAAATGTAGGGAGTCAATACTTGAATACGATGCCGGATTTGCAGGATATAGTTTGCTGCCGTTATGTAAAGCAAGGCTTGTACCACCCATAGCACGGCTGTCTCCAAAATTTTTTGTTATTAAGTCACCCAGACCATACCTGGTGTATGGTGAACTTGTTCTGTCCTGCGCTTTAGCATAAAAAATTACCGAGGTAAACAATACAATCAGCCCCAGTTGTTTAATTTGTTTCAACATAATTCATCAGTATTCTGTACAGACCAAACAACACAAGATCTGAATGTACAAAGATGCTATTTTTTAAATTATCAGCCAAAAATCCGGCATCCCCACCTGTAATTATGGTTATAAGCCCTTTGTACTCTTTTTTCATACGCTCAATATACCATTTAACTTCACTCAGAAACCCATAATGAACACCATTAATGATAGATTGTCTTGTGGTTTTGCCCAGTATGTTTTCCGGTTTTTCTAATGTAAGCAACGGTAATTTGCCGGTATAATTGTGTAACGCCTTAAATCGTATGGATATTCCTGGTGAAATATTGCCTCCTTCCATAATGCCACGGGCACTTATAATGTCATAAGTTATGGCTGTTCCTGCATCAATGACCAACAGATTTTTCCCCGGATACAACGCCGCTGCTCCGACACATGCAGCTTTCCGGTCATTGCCCAGAGTTTTCGGAGTGTGATGTGAAATCTTGAGGGGGATATCCATATCCGGTGACATGTAAATAATGTTACTGCATAAACGCTGCAATATCTGTTTTTGCCTGGTAGTTGCCCTGTCAGACAAGGAGGCCATGCCAAAACGAATTATTTTTTCAGTGATATCTGTGGGTAAATCATCAAGGGCTTTAGAACCTGTATGCGCTTTCACAAGATTGCCATTCGAGAACAATGCTGTCTTAGCCCTGGTATTGCCTATGTCAGTTACTATATCGTATGCCATAAAAATCCATGAATTCCTTTCTTTTTAATTTGTTTGTGTAACTACGCACCGCAAAGACGGAGAAATGCAAAGTTATAAAATTTACGGACTATAAGTATAGCACGAATGCACGATAGCACGAAGTGTAAAGTGATAAACTTTTGTTTCTTTATGTGTTCTTATTCTATCGTGCCATCGTGCTATCGTTATTTGATGGTAAGCAATTAATTAACCATTTTAACATTTCTTTGTGTCTCAGCGCCTTTGCGGCAACTAATGCGCCTGATTCGTTACAAGGAAACTTCTGTTTATTCTTTAAAAACAAATTAAATAAAAAGCTTTAACATGCTGCTTTTTTAATTAAAATTGTTATATTCGTGCCCTGATTTGAAATTAATTTATTTTCATACTTTTTATTCATGCTTATAAACTTATAAAGGTTAAAATAATGGCAGTTTTACAAAAAATTCGGAACAGAGCAGGTGTTTTAGTTATTGTTTTTGTTGGTGTAGCCTTGTTTTTATTTATTGTTGATCCTTCAACATTTGAAGGGATATTTAATAACAAACAGAAAAATGATATTGCTGAAGTTAATGGTAAAAGCATATCATACACTGAATATCAGCATGAAGTGGAAAAGCTGACCAATTTTGTAAAAGAGGCTCAGCAAAAATCTTCCTTGGACCCGGAAACCATAGATGAAATCAGATCAACTGTGTGGAAACAATTACTGAATAAATATTTGCTTGCAGAAACCATTGATGAGCTTGGAATTAGTGTAAGTCAGGATGAAATGGAAAATTTGCTCTGGGGATCCAATATTCACCCCATCATTCAGCAGAATTTTGCCAATCCGCAAACAGGGCAATTGGATACGTCGTATGTTCAGCAGTTTTTTAGCCAGGCAGACCAGGACCAAAGGATAAAAATCATTGCTGAGTATTTCAAAGAAAGTATCAGACTTGATCGTATCAACACGAAATATGAAACCCTCTTGACAAAGGGTTTTTATGTGCCAACTCCGCTTGCTAAGGAAGATTATCTTAATTCCAATATTAAAGTGAATTTTGCATACATGGGAAAAATGTATAAAACCATTCCCGATGAAGACATTGAAGTTAAAGAGACTGATTTAAAATCTTATTACGATCAACATAAATATATGTTTGAAAATGAGGAAAGCACACGGGAAATTGAATACGTTTCTTTTGATATTGTGCCAACATCAGAAGATAGTGCAAAAATTGTGTCCGAATTAAACGAACTGAAAAATCGTTTTGTCAATACGGATGATAACATGGCGTTTGTACAAATGCATTCTGATAACCTCGTTCGTCAACAGTATTTTGCCCCCGAAGAAATTCCCGGCAATTATGGAGAAGATATTTTTGAAAAAGAACTGGGTTTTATATCAGACATCATTAAAACTGATACCACATATATGATATTTAAGCTTGTCGGGGTGGAAACCATTCCTGATTCTGTCAAAGCACGTCACATTTTAATACAACCCGATGGCTTAACAACACTTGAACAGGCTCATGCAAAAATTGACAGTATTAAATCTGAAATAGAAAAAGGAGCATCGTTTGAAGACATGGCAAGGCAGTATAGTATGGGACCATCAGCACAAAAAGGAGGTGACCTTGGATGGTTTGGCCCCGGCCAAATGATAAAACCTTTCAATGATGCCTGTTTTTATGGCAAAGCGGGTGATCTACCCATTATTGAATCACAATTAGGGGTGCATCTGATTAAGATTGAAGAACAGTCAGAACCTACCAAAAAAGCGCAGCTGGCTATTGTCAATAAAGACATTGATTATTCAAATGATACATATCAGAAAACTTACGCTGAAGCCAGTCGTTTTGCCAGCAATAACAATACTCCGGAATCTTTTGATAAAGCTGTTGTTGAAAAACACATGGTAAAAAAGATCGCAAGTGGATTAAAAGAAAATGACAAAAATATCAGCGGTCTGGAATACCCACGGGATATTATAAAATGGGCATTTGATGCTGAAAAAGGTGATATATCCGAAGTGTTTGAATCAGGTGATAAATTTGTCATTGCAAAACTTGCTGAAATTCAGAATAAAGGAACAGCCCCCTTTGAACAGGTAAAAAAGGATGTTGAAACCATCGTGATAAAGAAGAAAAAAGCAGATATATTCATAGAAACCATCACAGAAGCAATGAAGGAAAATAATGAAATTGCTGTAATCGCAGAAAAATTAGGTGCACGTGTTGATACTGCTAAGAACATAAGTTTTAATTCATTCTCCGTCCCACGGCTTGGCATTGAACCAAGACTTATTGGCAGAGCTACCCATTTGGAACCACAAGCCATCGATGGCCCCATTGAAGGAAACAACGGTGTGTATCTTTATAAGGTAACCCTGAAAATGGAAGCCCCGGACATTGAAAATTATTCACAGCAGCAAATACGCCTTAAATCACAGCTCAGTATCAGAGTGGGCTATGAGTTGCTTGATGCCCTAAAAAAGGCTTCAGACATCGAGGATAACAGAAGTGATTTTTTCTAACCATAGATAAATAATGAAATGAAAAAAACTGTCTCAACAATAATTCCGGGACAGTTTTTTTTTATTTTAAATGAGTAGCTGGAAGATTGCCTAAATAGTGTTCCTCCATAAAGTTGAACATTTTTCTATAATTGAATAATGGATACTAATCAGTCCAGAGTACGAAGACCGCAGTCATAAGTAAAGCATACATTATTAAAGGAATAACTAATTACCATGATATCTTCTGACTTCCGACTGCGGACTTTTATTTATATACACTGTACTTTATGTCTGGACTCTTAAATCGTTTCTCCATTTTCACTGCCCGTTTCAGGCAGAGTTTGCCCGGCGCCTGCCTGCCCAGGCAGGACAGACGGGTCTGCAGTATAGCTGGTTGAACGCAACTAGGAACAAAATTCCAGTGGAATCAAAAAAAATAAGAAAAAAAGGACTGCCGGGTGAGGCAGTCCTTTTTCATGATGTATTTTTTATCGTGGTTATTTAACTAACACCTTTTCGATGTATTGTGATGTTTCGGTATTGATTTCCAAAAAGTAAACACCCGGTTTAATTTCAGAAACATCAAATATTTCAATATCCGACTGAACGTTTCTGGTGATTATGGTTTGTCCGAGTGTATTTACCAGTTTGATTTGCTGAACATCCATATTTATCATTTCGATGTAGATTGAATTATTTGCTGGATTCGGATAGACGGCAAAACCGGTTTCATTGGCAGTGATGGCATCAACAAAATCTATCTCAACCGGAAGAGTTGAAACACAACCTGCAGCATCAGTGACTATGAGTGAATATAGCCCGGCCGGGACATCTTCAATTGTATTGTCTGTATCACCTGTTGACCACTGGAATGAATACGGGCTGAGGCCACCGCTTGGAATGGCCGTGGCAGCACCATCAGAAGCTGTTGCAGATGAAGCGTTGGTTATGTCAAGGTTCACTACAGGGCTGGCCCCAACCATGACAACCAGTTCATCGCTGTCAGAGCAAGAACCAACTGTAACTTCATAATAAATAGTTGCATATCCCATGCCGGCAGCTGCAGGATCAAATTGATCTCCTGTAACGCCGTCTCCACTCCAGGTACCTCCTGATGTTTCAGCCGTAAGTGTAACAGGATCATCACCAACGCATAATGCGCCGGGGTCGTTGATGGTGGCATCGGGTTGTTCGTAAACCGTTGCATCAATGGATTCAGTTGCAGTACAAACACCGTTTGTTACTTCATAAGTAATGGTGTGTGTGCCAATGCCGGCTGAAACTGGTGAAAACTCTCCGGCTGAGACACCATTGCCGCTCCATGTGCCACCTGCCGGTGTAGCGGATAAACTAACCGGGGCATCACCTTCACAGAATGGGCCGATGTTGGAAATGTTGATATCGGGCATAGCATCCACATGGATAATTTCAGTGTCGGTATCGCCGCAGCTACCAGTAATTTCATAGGATATGGTAAAGTCTCCGGGACCTGCTACAGCAGGATCGAATGTGCCTGTGTTTCCATCTGTGATGCCAGTCCCTGACCATGTTCCCCCTGCATCAGTGGCGGTTAGGGTGATGGGAGCGTCGTTTTCGCACAAATCATCAACAGGATCAATGCTAGCATCATATCCATCAGAAACGTAAAGGGTTACCTGGTCAGATGCCAGGCATGCTCCGTTGGTAATTTCATAGGTAATGACAAAATTGCCCATACCTGCAACGCCCGGATCAAAGGTACCGTTTACGGGATCGGTAATACCTGTACCGCTCCATGTGCCACCTGATGTGGCAGCAGAAAGGTTTGTTGCAGGATCAATCAGGCAGAAAGCACCGGGGTTTGTAATGCTTGCATCCGGCATGGCATCCACATGTATGATTTCTGTGTCGCTATCACCGCAACTGCCAGTGATTTCGTAAGTAATGGTATGATCGCCGGGACCTGCCACATCAGGATCAAAAGTACCAGCTGAGGCATCTGTAATGCCTGTACCGCTCCATGTACCGCCTGCATCAGCAGCAGTTAGCGTTATGGCTGCATCGTTTTCACAAATATCGGCCACTGGATCAATGGTAGCATCGTAATAATCTGACACCGTAATTTGAATATTATCAATGGCACTGCATGCCCCATCGTTTACTTCGTAGTAAATCGTATGTGTACCAATTCCTGCAGAGGAAGGATCAAACTGGTCGCCGGTAGTGCCCGGGCCAGACCAGGTGCCTCCGGCTGGTGTTGCAGATAATGTTATGGGACTGTCGCCGATGCAAAGATTGCTGACAGGGTCAATGGAAATATCCGGTATGGCATCCACATGAATACTGATGTTGTCAGATGCTGTACACTGGCCGTTGGGAACTTCGTAAGTAATTGTATAATCACCCGGGCCTGCGGAAGAGGGGTGAAATTCACCTGAAATTACAGCCGTGCCGCTCCATGTGCCACCACCTGTGGCAGCAGTGAGGGTAACCGGATCATCATTTTCACACAGGTCGGCCACCGGATCAATTGTAGCATCCGGCATAGCATCAACATGGATGATTTCAGAATCGTTGTCAGTGCATGTTCCAATGGTCACTTCATAAGTGATGGTGTGGTTGCCGGAACCCGCTGAAGATGGATCAAATTCGCCGGCAGAAACACCTGGGCCGTTCCATGTGCCACCATTTGTGGCAGCAGTCAGTGTAACAGGAGCATCTGTTTCACACAGGTCAGCTACCGGGTCAATGGTGGCATCGGGAATTTCAACTGTGATGAAATCAGTTTCTGTATGCGTATCAGAGCCGGCGCCATTGGTAACCGTAAGGCTTACTGTGTAAGTTCCGTCTGATGCATAGGTATGCAATGGGTTCGGATCGGTAGAGATGTTGCCGTCACCAAAATCCCATTCATATGTATCTGCGTTGGATGATTGATCGGTAAACTGCACATTTCCATCACAGGAATAGGTTGGAGAAGCAGTAAAATCTGCAACAGGAGCTGCCTCTGTAACTGTAATGTAATCAACTTTGGTTTCTGTGTTGTTATTGGTGCCATCAGAGATGGTAAGTTCTACGGTATAAGTTCCAATTGCTGTGTATTGATGTGAGGGATTTTCTGCTGAAGATGTGCCACCATCGCCAAAATCCCAGTTCCAGCTTGTAGGTGACCCCGTTGACATGTCAGTAAAATTAACCGTTCCGTTTACAGGAATGGTGGTATTGTCTGCTGTAAAATCGGCTGTCAATGGGGTTGTCCATTCCGTATTAATAACCATGTCATCAATAAACAACATGAATTTATCTGTGGAAACATGGTGTATTGCAAGATAAATATCCTGATTGTCATAAGCAGACAGATCGTAAGTATGTTCAGTCCATGTAGCCGGAGCTTCA
>JBNGDT010000071.1:0-11339 GCA_049975305.1 Bacteroidales bacterium
AATTAGCTATAAAAATGAATTTAGGTATAACATTAAGTAATCATATTAAAATAAATCAATTTAACAGATACTTTACATTCACACCTCAGGTTTTCATTGATTTTATGTAATTTTACCCTATGATGTATCTCAAGCACATTTCCATATTGAATTACAAGAACATCAGGGAATTTGAAACTGAATTTTCCTCCCGGTTTAACTGTTTTCTTGGGAAAAACGGTGCCGGCAAAACCAACCTGATGGATGCCATTTATTATTTATCTTTCACAAAAAGCCATTTCAATACCATAGACAGGCAAAATATCCGTCATGATCAAGACATGTTTGTCATTGAAGGGGTATACAATATTAAAGATAAACAAATTACCATGTTGTGCGGATTAAAAAAGCATGGCAATAAACAGGTTAAACGGGATGGAAAGGCATACGAAAAATTTGCCGAACACATCGGAATGCTACCTCTGGTGTTCATTACACCATCGGATACCGAAATGATACACCTAGGTAGTGATTTGAGGCGAAAATACATTGACGGTGTAATTTCACAATACGATAAACATTTTTTAAAACAGCTTATTGATTATAACAGAGCACTTGAACAACGAAATGCCTTATTGAAAAATATCAGCACTAAAAATCCTTATGACAAAGATGCCCTTTTGATTTGGGATGAAAGAATGAACGCTGCAGGAAAATACATTCATAAGAAACGCAACGAAGCGGTAACTGCACTGATTCCCATTTTTAATCAATACTACGCTAATATTTCAGGAAAACAGGAACAGGTAAACATCACATACAAATCTTCACTTCATCACAAAACGCTCCTTCAATTATTAGAAGAGAACAGGGAAAAAGACCTGCTTTTTCACCATACCACAACTGGCATACACAGGGATGATCTGGATTTTGAACTGAACGGACACAGCCTTAAAAAAACCGGATCACAGGGACAACAAAAAACGTTTATTATTGCCCTAAAACTGGCTCAGTTTGATTTCATCAGGCAAACTATGGGGCTCCCTCCTGTTTTGTTGCTTGACGATATTTTTGATAAAATGGATGATTTTAGACTAAATCAATTGGTACAATTATTGACCGATGATAGATACGGGCAGGTGTTTTTTTCTGACACCAGCGAAAAAAGATTACCCGAATTATTAAAACCTATTGATATTGACGTACGTATATTTAATATTAATTTTAACAACTATGAAAACTATGAAGAAAATTCTGATTACCGCATTGATGATGATGATCCCGGCAATCACAATCCTGGCACAGAGCAACCTCAAACAGAAAAATGAAAAATTGCTGACGGGGCATTGGAAACTTGATACCATGTACATGGATTTAAAATTGTCAGATGAGTATATGGCTGTTTTCAAACAAAAATACCAGGAACTAAAAGAACAAACCGAATTTATTTTCCGACCGGACGGTTCTTACACAAAATTGTCCTTAGAACCACCAAGACAAGGCCAATGGTCTCTCAATCAAAACGGAACCATTATTATCATAGCATTTGATGATTCCGATGAAATATCCAAATCAAAAATCATCAGCCTGACAAATAAAAAAATGGATATGGAACCAGTTGGTGATGCAATAAACACAAAAGTGATATTATACAAAACAGAATAAAAAACACATGGATGATTTCCTCCGCATTGCTGTTGATTTTGACGGGACGATTGTTGAACACAATTATCCCGGTATCGGCAAACCATTACCCGGCACATTTGAAACATTAAAAGCCTTATCCGAAGAAGGACACAAACTTATCCTGTGGACATTTCGTGATGGGAATACTCTACAAAAAGCCATTGACTTTTGCATGGAACACGGACTTATGTTTTGGGCTGTCAATAAATCTTTTCCTAAAGAAGAGTTCAATCAATACATGTCAAGGAAAATATATGCTGATATCTACATCGATGATAAAAATTTTGGTGGTTTTTCCGGATGGCATAACGTTTTTGAAAAACTAGTTGGTGGTGAATTGCAAATAAAACCAGAAAAAAAACGCGGCTGGTTCCGATTATTAATAACCACCTGTTTTCTGCACTTATACATGGACAGGGATTTTATGAACAAAAAGCAGATTGAAATGTTCCCTATTAGCTCCATGGCAAGAAATAATACCTAAACTGATGATCACAGGACTTGATATTTATGAAATATTAAAACACGCCATCATGATAACTGGCTTTGTATTTGTCATGATGCTGGTTATAGAATACATCAACGTTCAAACCCAGGGGCTATGGACAAAAGGGCTTAAAAAAAACTCATGGAACCAATACCTGATAGCAGCCTTTTTGGGGGCTATACCGGGATGTCTGGGAGCTTTCACAGCCGTAGCCATGTTTTCCCATAACCTGATTTCTTTCGGGGCTATTGTAGCCACTATGATTGCCACAACTGGAGATGAAGCTTATATGATGTTTGCCATGTTTCCGGGAAAAGCTGCAATTCTTACCGTTGCCCTTGTGGGAATTGGCATTCTTGCGGGTTTTCTGACAGACAAGCTATATAAACCAAATAAAAGCCTGGCTGCTTTTGCGAACCGTGATTTTCCTCTGCACAAGCAGGATACCTGTAAATGTTTTCAAAAAAATTTGATTTTTTCTCAACTGAGACACCCATCAATGTACAGGGTAGGTTTAGTATCAATTATAATTGCCTTTCTGACAGCTATCCAGACTGGTTGGATCGCCGTGGAAGCCAGGTTATGGATAAAAACAACACTGGTAGTGGTTACCGCATTTACCATGTTTATTGTCATCAGTGTGCCGGAACATTTTCTGAAGCAACACCTGTGGGATCATATTGTAAAAAAACACATGCTACGGATTTTCCTGTGGACTTTTGGAACCTTGCTTGTGATTGGGATATTAATGCATTACGTTGATGTTCATGCCTGGCTTTCCGACAACATGTACCTTGTATTGCTCATCGCCATTGCTGTAGGTATCATACCTGAATCCGGCCCGCATTTGGTTTTCGTTACCTTATTTGCACAAGGAAGCATTCCGTTTAGTATTTTACTGGCAAGTTCGATCGTACAGGACGGCCATGGGATGTTACCCTTGCTGGCAGAATCGCGACGGTCGTTTCTTTCTGTAAAAATTGTGAATATTATTTTTGCATTGGTTATCGGGACAACAAGTATTTTGTTAGGATTATGATGCTCAATAGGCCCGTAAATTTCGAAAATAACGCTAATAAAAACACATTTTTTATCAATGAAAAATATTAGGTAAACAAACCGATATTCATATTTAATATCATTCAGCGATTATAAATTCAAAGTGTACCGGTTCAATTTTGTATCCTTTTTGTCGCAACAATTCAATCACACCCTTCTCTCCCACAAGATGTGCTGCACCAAAAGCGGCAAATACAGACTGTTTTTTCATGATTTTATGAAGGGCCTTGGCCATGCCTTTGTTTCTTTTTATAATAAGCTCCTTGCCAAAAAATTCCGGTAAAGCGGTATCCTGCATTAAAACCTGCAAGCTGTCAATATCCTGTGCAACATAAACTTCAACAAGCTGGTTGAATTGTTTTTCCATGGAATTTTCATCATCGGTCAGGCCATCCATCAGCATATCAACCTGCTCTTCCACACTCATTTTGTCAATGGCTCCAATCTGGTCAGAAAGCGTTTCCAGTGCCAGGATATTTTTGCCCATCTTTCTCGCTGTATCAATAAAATGCATATCCAATGGCAGAGGCATCTCTTTAGGTATCATAGTTTGCATAATTTGTGAAGACAAAAAGAAAGGTTTCATTTTTTCAAACAACATCAAAGGCTGTCCAGTGCGCGCTTTCATCACAGAATCCAGTAAATGATATTCTTCGTCACTGAGGTAATCTGCGATGCTTCCCTCTTCCATAAACATAATCTCTTTGATGGTTTTGGGATCAATTTCATCCATGATCAACTCGACAGCCATGGCACTGCATGAGCGCATTTTTTCATATATAAGCGTATCATAAGCAAAAACCTCTTTTGCCTGTATATGTATGGTGCCATACAAATAGGAAGGCTTATCAAGATTTTTTCCAGTTACTTTCCATAACAAAGCATCTTGTTGTGCAAGCCCTGTAAATACAAATCCTGTCAGTGTTATAATCAGTAATAATTGTCTTTTCATAGCGAATGATTTTTTGGTGTAACTACTCACAGTAAAGACGGAGACCCGTCTGTCGCCGGGCAAGCTCCGTCCTTCGCCAGGCAAAGTTACAAAATTATAAAACTTATTGCTCTATTATAAAATTTGACGGACTATCAGGATAGCACGAATGCACGAAAGCGTGATGTAAAGTGATAAAACTTTATTTCTTTATGCGTTCTCATTCTTTCTTCGATCTCGCTATCGTTCTTTCAACCTTTCATTCAATCGTGCTATCGTGCAGTCGTACCATTAATCAACCGTTCCTTCACCTTTTTCTCCCGAAGGCAACTCCAGCCCGTAACCCTGCCTGCGATCTGCCTGCTTGAGTTTATAGGCCAGGAAAATGGAAATGACACCACAAATCACCAATATAAATATCGGAATGGTGTAATCGTAAATGTATTCCTGGGTATATGCGCCAAATTCAGATGTTATCATTGGGTCTTTCATTTTTACAATTTCCTGGGATATTTCTGACTGAGACATACCTAGACTTTGCAGTTTGGCATTCAAAGCCTGCCTGTTAGCCACTACTTTAGGATTAACAGCCTGAAGCAGGGCTCCAATTCCCCAAAAGAAAGCCCCAAGCCCCCAGTTTTGAATGGTAAACATGGATGAATAGGCTGTTCCGAGGCGTTTTTGCGGTATAATTTTGGCAACGGAAGGCCACATGGCTGCCGGCACAAGCGAGAAAGCAATACCCAAAGACACCAGGCCCAGGTAAGCCAATATTACACTTTGAAATAGCGATAATGCCACATGAGCGAATATAAGTAGCAACGATCCAAGAATCATCAGGGAAGCTGCTTTGCCTTTGCGATCCACATAATTCCCAAAAATAGGTGTAAAGATGATGGTTCCCAGCGGGATCAGGCTGGCAGTTTTGGATCCGTTTTTGAACCAGCTACCAAAGGTATCCCTGAGCAGGTAAACTAACAAAGCAAAAGATCCAACAATAAGAACCAGGGAAACCACTTTATTTGTCATTGTCTTCATCCGTGACGGCACTATGGAAAACATGAGTGCATAAACAAAAAGGCCTATATAAATCACCGCTGTACCAAATGAAGTACTGCCATTGATCTGGAAACCGCCCTCAGGCAATACCGCTGTAAAATTAAATTTATTGATCAGCAGGTCCGGGGCATACTGAATAAAGGGAAATACAGCCGCATAAAAAGACACACAAAGCAATGCAATGTAAATGAAAGATGGGTTTTTAATCAGTTTAAATAAATCGGAAAATTTAAACTCGTCCTCCTCTTCCGTTTCACCTGTTTCTGCAGCTTTGGCAGCTTTTTTGGCTTTCATTTGCCTGTCGAGTTTAACATCGAAGAATACGTAAATCACAAACATGATAAACGTAACGCCAAGCAAGGCAGCAGCAAAGGTAACAGTAGGAGAAACCGTACCAGAAATATCCGGTGAAAGCGCAATCCCCATGGCTGATCCCAGTCGTCCGAATCCCATATTAATTGCCATTGCAAGAGCCAGCTCGTAGCCTTTGAACCATTTCACCATGGTAGTGGTAGCAACCACACACACAACCTCCAATCCGGAACCAAACAAGATACGACCAATGATCATAAAAGTAAGTTGCGTACTGTGATCGGCACCAAAATAACCTGCCGAAGCCAATGCTGTAATGGCACCACCAAGCACGGCAAGGCCACCAAATGCCAGGCCGGCAATACGCACACCCCATTTGTCAAGGATCATACCTCCAACGATGATCATACCAAACATGTTGGCGATTGTAGTCAAGCCAATCAGGCGTCCAAATTCTTCACTGGTAAACCCCATCTGGGTTTCCATCATCCCTTTTAATCCTGAGAAAAAATCCTGAAACCAATACGTTGCCATCATCAATCCACTAACAAGTAACAACGCCAACCAGCGCATGGCAGCCGAATCTTTCAAAGTTTTCTGTTTTACATCATTCATAACAAGCCTTTTTTAAAATTTCAGCGCTAAATTAGTAAAATAACTGTCTTAACAAATGAAAAATGGAAAAAAGAAATATTCAATGATTATTATGATTTTGCTGATGAATGCGAGCTTACCCCTATATTGCTTTTCAATGAAGCTGATGCAGTCATATCCAGCCGTAAAGAAATTGGCACATCAAATACGGCTCAGACAGAAAATGCCATGCAGAATATTTTACTGGAAGAGCTTGAAAACTTTAGTGGGATATTCATTGCCACAACAAATTTGATCCGGAACATCGATCCGGCTTTTGAGCGGAGGTTCCTGTTTAAAATAAAACTGGATGCCCCGTCAATGGAAGTCAGAAAAAAAATCTGGAAAGACAAGATGCCCGATTTGCCTGTAAGTGATTGCCAAAAGCTTGCTGAAAACTATGATTTTTCCGGCGCTCAAATTGACAATATCTGCCGTAAGCGGGAAATTAATGAAATTCTTCATGGAAAAATCCCGGATTTTGACGAAATTGTAGCATTTTGTCAGACAGAATACTTACATGCAAAAAAAACAAACAATATTGGGTTCATTAAAAATTACTGATTATGTCAAAACGCGAATCACTGTTACGCTACAGTATCATTATCAACCTGTTGAGAAAAAGGCCATGCTCGCTGAAAGAAATACTGGACAAACTGGCTTTTGAATCTGAAATACATGGGTATAATTTTGAAATATCCGGCCGTACATTTTTGCGCGACCGCGATGATATACGTTCCATGTACAACATTGATATTCAGTATGATTTTAGCTTGAAAAAATACCGTATCATGGAAGACGAGGCTGATGATACCAACATGCGTATGCTCGAAGCCTTTGATACATTTAATGCCCTGAATACAGGAGAGAAACTGCTTCGTCATATCCAACTCGAAAAACGCAGGCCACTGGGCACCGAACATATTCACGGGTTGCTGCATGCCATACGCAATCGCCATAAAGTGCGTTTTGCCTATAAAAAATACTGGGATGAAAATACACAGCTCAGGGAAATTGAGCCTTACCTGCTCAAGGAGTTCCGGCAACGCTGGTATGTAGTAGGCCTTTGTGATAAACACGGGAAAATCCGCATTTTCGGCCTCGACAGAATGGGGATGCTTGACATCAGGATGGAAAAGTTTACATATCCCAAAGATTTTAAAGCGGAAGCATATTTCAGGGATTGTTTTGGTATCATCGGCCCCAACGACCAGCCTGCAGAAGACATCATCCTGTCATTTAAACCACATCAGGGCAAATACATCAAGTCGCTGCCACTCCACGAATCACAGGAAATACTGAAAGACAATGACAACGAACTAAGGATAAAACTACATCTGCGCCCGACTTACGATTTTCGCATGGAAATCCTGTCATACGGTGAATCGGTAAAAGTCATCCAACCCAAAAGTTTCAGGCAGGAAGTAATTCACATTTACCGCAAGGCTCTGGACAGGTATGAATAAAATAAAGTCATAAGCACAATTCTCATATTTATGGTTTATGCAGCTTGTGTCCCGTTAGTCGCTTCACCCACCGGTCTATCCGGCCAGACGCTGCACTTTTGTTTTGTCCCGTTAGGGACAACATCCCGGTAACACCGGACAAGGAACGCAGTCCGGTGTGTCACAGTCTCCCCCCACCGATAGCTTTTGGCGCTGATTTTGCCGCGAAGCATGCAAAATCCGTGACAAAAGCGGATTTAAAAACAAGTCATGGTGATATTTTGACCCCTGTTTTTATGCCTGTTGGTACAGTTATTTTAAAGTCATGATTTTTTCCGGGTCTTGCCTGCAGTCAAAAACAGTAGCAATATTTATATGTTTTTTTCCCAGCCAATAAATTATTTTGTATTTTCCAACTACTAAAAAACGATAGTCATAATGTCTATCAGTAAGCAATGCTTCTTTTTTTCCAATTTGAGGTGATTCCTGAAGTTTTAATGTGGATTTTACAAGCCGTTTTACAATCTTTCTTGCAACACCAATTGACGCTTCAAACTTATAATACTCAAAAATATCTTCAAGATTGTTTAGTGCTGTTTTAGTCCAAAAGACTTTTATTTCCATGAATCAATATCTTTTAAGATTTCCCCGGCATTATACATTCTATCATTATCAGAATCATTTTCAGCACTATCAATCAATGCATTAAATTCTTCAATTGTCATTGGACTTAACCCTTCATTTATTACTTTCTTCCTTTCCTGATGAAGCATTTTTTCAAGTTTTTTAATGATATTCTCATTTTTAATTCTTAAGACTTCTTGAATGAAATGTATTTTTCTTGTTTGTATGTCCATAATGTTCTTTTTTTACAAAGTTAACAAAATTCTTAATTTGTTAAAACCTTTTTTCTCTATGCAAAGTTATCTGGACATCTGTTATCTGCTATGCAAATTATCACTACAAATCATCCCGCCAATTTAGCTACCCAGATGCTCATAACTGTTACCGCTAAGAAATTAAACAAAAGATGAATAAATTTGGCTCTATTCTAAAATGTAACGGAATAGCATGCCATCATGCCATCGTGCTATCGTTTGTGTATTTAAAAACTCAATCAGTCCTGTTTTAGAATACAGCCATAAATTTTAAAACTTTGCGCCTCTCCGTCTTTGCGGTGGGTAATCCCGCCATTTTTATTACTTTTGCTGAAAATATAGTTGGATGAGTTTTCAAATTGCAGGAAAAGATAAAAGCTCTGATGCCAGGGCAGGCGTATTACAAACAAGTCATGGTGATATCATGACACCTGTTTTTATGCCTGTTGGTACATTGGGTACGGTGAAGGGGGTGGATTTTACTTTCCTGGAGCAGGACATCAAAGCGCAGATTATCCTTGGCAACACATACCATCTGTTTTTAAGGCCCGGTTTAAAGGTCATAGAAAATGCCGGAGGCTTACACAACTTTAATTCATGGAACAAACCAATGTTGACTGACAGTGGTGGCTACCAGGTGTTTTCGCTCGCAGATAACAGGAAAATTACAGATGAAGGCGTGACATTTAAATCCCACATTGATGGCTCATCCCATTTGTTTACACCTGAAAATGTGGTGGATACGCAACGCAGCATTGGTGCTGATATTATGATGGCCCTGGATGAATGTACACCTTATCCCTGTGAATACGATTATGCCAAAAAATCAATGCAGCTAACCCACAGGTGGCTTGAAAGGGGATTTAATTATTTTCTAAAAACAACACCCATGTATGGGTATAACCAGCATTATTTTCCCATTGTGCAAGGCAGTGTGTATGACGATTTGAGACAAAAATCGGCAGAATTTATTTCCACTTTTGATGCTGCCGGATATGCCATTGGCGGCTTATCGGTTGGCGAACCCCACGACATGATGTATAAATCCATCGAAACAGTAAATGCTATTTTGCCAATGGACAAGCCCCGGTATTTGATGGGCGTGGGAACGCCTGAAAATTTACTCGAAGCCATTGCCCGCGGCGTAGACATGTTTGATTGTGTGATACCTACCCGAAATGGCAGAAACGGGATGTTGTTTACCATGGATGGAATCATCAACATTAAAAACAAAAAATGGGAGAAAGATTTTTCTGTTATAGATGAAAATGGTACTTCTTTCGTTGATAAAAGATACTCAAAAGCTTATCTTAGGCATTTAATGCATAACAATGAGTTGTTGGGTGCACAAATTGCCAGTATTCATAACCTGGCATTTTATTTGAAGCTCATGCAGGAAGCAAGGCAAAAAATAATGGATAACGAATTTACAATATGGAAAAACCGGGTGCTTGGCAAATTAAAAGAAAGACGCTGACGTGAAGAAGATTGATACATACATCATCAAACAATTTTTAAGCACGTATTTTTTTGCGATTGCTCTGATTGTTAGTATTGCCGTGGTTTTTGATGCATCTGAAAAAATTGACGACTTCATTGATAAGGAAGCCCCTTTGAATGCTGTTTTATTCGATTATTACCTGAATTTTATACCCTATTTTGCCAATCTGTTTAGCAGCCTGTTTGTGTTTATTGCCGTGATATTTTTTACATCCAAAATGGCGTATGCCAGTGAAATCATTGCCATTCTGAGTTCAGGAGTGAGTTTTTTCAGGTTGTTATATCCTTATTTTATTGGTGCTATTATCATCACAGCGTTTAATTTTTTTCTTGGGTATTATATTATTCCGGAGGCAAACAAAGAACGGCTTGAATTTCAGAATACATATCTGAAAGGAGCCGGAAAGTCAGGCGAATCTGATGTACACAAACAAATTGAACCCAATGTGTATGTGTATATGGAGAATTTTAACATCAGGCGCGAGCAAGGTTATGGATTTTCAATGGAAAAATTTGACAACAATAAATTGGTTTCCAGGCTTAATGCCAACAGGATAAACTGGAACAAGGAAACCAATACATGGACGCTTGAAAATTATAAAATACGGAGGTTTTATGAGGATGGTCAAACAATTGAAATAGGTGCTCAAATGGATACCAGTATAGCTATTACCCCTGATGATTTTACAAAAAATGAAAAAATCATCAATGCAATGACACACCGGGAACTGGATAAATACATTGAACAGCAACTGTTGAGAGGGACTTCAGCCGTTACTTTTTCACTTTTGGAAAAACACAAGCGTATAGCATTTCCTTTTTCTACTTTTATACTGACTTTCATGGGAGTTATTCTGTCATCAAAAAAAGTAAAGGGAGGCATTGGTTTGCAAATAGGTCTGGGCATACTTCTGAGTTTTACGTATATTTTGTTCATGAAATTTTCAGATACTTTTGCCATCAGTGGGCTAGTATCTCCCATGTTATCGGTATGGATACCCAACATCATCTACGCAGGATTGACAATAAGTTTATTGCCGATGGCACCAAAATAATGCCTTGTTGATAAAATGTTAAATCTCATGAAGTGTTGAAATACACGAGTGAACAGAAGGTTCTGTGTGTTCTGAGTATACTTATATTTTTACTCGTAAAAGTTGCATTTACTAATTGAACTTAAGTATGGGTTTCCTGTTTTGTGAACCATATTGATGTTTCCAAAATTTGTCTCTGATAATCAAAAAGTTATACTTTAGAATATTTTAATTTGGGTGACCCGGCTTTTTAAATTGAGTATTCCATCAAAAATATTAACCCCTTCTTTCTTTCCTACCATGAAAGAAAGAAGCAAAGAAAATCACCGCCAAACC
>JBNGDT010000072.1:0-8472 GCA_049975305.1 Bacteroidales bacterium
AAGTTATTAACAATCAACAAAATATATTAACAGAGGTTTTTAGAGATGCCCTGAATATACTAAACGAGGACTAAAAGATGCAACCAAAATGACAACCCATGTTTTCCCATTGCATTATTCTCTTGGTTATGAAGCCAATATAACTAGAAGATTAAAATATGAATTATTGTTATTATTCACTGCAAGATTTGAAGACGATCTTTTCTCTTATGAGAATGCATATATAATGGGCATTAGTGCTGGAATATTGTTTTAAAACTTGCTAAATCTTAAAAAAATGAAACATATATTGTTTATATCTTTATTGATATTTGTTTTTAAAATCTCATGCGCTCAGGAAAACATAAACTTAGTACCAAATTATTCATTTGAAAATGGCGAGATAAATACATATACGGGTGATCCTTATGACCCTTTATGTAATTATACAGATTGTTGGACTACCGGACCTGAACCGATCACTAATCATGTAAAACATTGGTGTGTTGCTTGTCAGCAAATCAGTATTTTTAATATGTGTCATAATGCTGTAGGCAATACTCCGGATTGGTTTTCTACATCTTGTGATGACTATACCTTTTCATTACCAAATAATAATACCTGTAATGTGAATAACCATGATGATGCTCCAACAAATAAATTTATGTTTTTACATCATCATTATCAAAAAATGAAAGATTGCGAAGGCATAAACCTGAAAAAAAGAAGGAATAAGGGTAGGCTTAAAACAAAAGTTAACTGAAAACAAAACATATATTTTAAAATTGAAAATAAAACCCATTCAAAAAAGGTATTACTGTAATAACATTGCTGATGATGATCATCTAATATATACCGGTATCAATAATCTAAAAGTGCATTTTACAAAATGGGGCTTACATTGGAATTCAAATAGCTCAAACAATCAAAAATGGGAAGATGCTGCTTTTGTTTGGAAAGATTTTAATAATGACAACACACAGTGCGAATGGGAACAAGTTTATTATGAAATTACTGTTCCCTCAGGGAAAACTGACCTTAAAAACATGATTTTATATTGTAGTGAAGGTGGCTTTCTTATTGATGACGTTGAGCTAAATGAAAAATGCCCTACAACTATTTATTTTCAAAATCATGAATTTAATATTCCCAATCGTCCTTATGCGTATTTTGCAGATGATAAAATAGTGGCTGGGAAAAATGTTACCACTGCAACTGAAAATGGAGATGTTGTCGTTAATCAAAATGGCAAGGTTAATTTTATTGCAGGTAATGAAGTGAGATTAAAGCACGGTTTCAGAACCAATGGAGGTGAATTTCACGCTTTCAATCAAAATTGCTATTCTTCAAAATCAACAATGTCTGAAAGAAATGAGATTAATGACAGAAAGAATACCGCAAAACATGAAAACATTTCAATTAATATTTCTCCCAACCCATTTACCACTGCCACAACCATCACATTTGGTTTACAGCAGCCATCAGATGTAAACATTTACATCACCAACAGCTACGGCCAAAAAGCCCACCATGTTTACAATAATTTCACAGAGGCCGGAAATTATGACGTAAAATTAAATGGCTCCGGCTTGCAGCCAGGTCTTTATTTCTGCATCATGGAAACCCAATCATCCCGTGAGGTGATAAAAATGGTAAAAATGTAAACCATGAAGTGCATCAAAATTCCACCTTATCGCCTGCTTCAATACCGTGCTCATCGCAATACCCGGCATTTACTTCCACCACATAAATCGCAGGCTTGCCCGATGGCAGAGATTCATCCGAAAGTGTTTTGGTATTTTTAAAAATCTTCACAATTTCGCCTTTTGAATTGACATAAATGATATCCAGCGGGATGATGGTATTCCGCATCCAGAAAGCCTGGTTGCGTTCTTGTTCAAACAAAAACAACATGCCCAGCGTATCTGCCATTTCAGGACGGAACATCAATCCCAATGCCCTGTCAAATTCCGTGTCGGCGATTTCAACATCTATCCGGCTTATTAATTTACCAGTTTGCCCGTCTATAAACCTGACTTCACCTTCTTTTTTATATTCCGGTGGATTATCGAAGGAATAATTGTGGTTTTTTGGTTCAATAAATTTGGGCGGATCACTTAGCTCCGGCCGGGGCAATGTCTTTTCGTTAAAAAAAAACAGATAAATAACCACACCTGCCACCAAAACGAGCAGGCCTGTTATTAATGTGTTTTTATTTCCCTTTTTCATAATTGTAACAAAATAGTGTAAACAAAAAATAAATGTATATCAACAAAAATAAAAATTCCCCACTCACCAACTTGCCCCCTCACTCCGTCACTTCCATCTCCCTATCGCGCCTCCGCGTCTCTGCGGTTACTCATGCGCCTTAATAATTACTCATAATCAACTCATTTGCATGTAATATAACCTTGTATATATGCCATCCATGTCAAGCAGTTGCTGGTGTTTTCCCCGTTCCACAATTTCCCCGTCTTTCATAACGCAAATTTCATCGGCATTTTTAATCGTCGAAAGCCGGTGGGCAATGACAAGGGATGTTCGGTTTTTCATCAGTTTATTCAGCGCATCCTGCACCAGCCTTTCAGATTCCGTATCCAGTGAAGATGTTGCCTCATCAAGGATCATGATGGGCGGATTTTTCAATATAGCCCTGGCAATGCTGATGCGTTGCCGTTGACCTCCTGAAAGTTTACCGCCACAATCACCAATGTTGGTATCGTATCCGTTTTCAGTGGCCATAATAAATTCATGTGCATTGGCTGTTTTTGCTGCGGATATGATGTCTTTATCTTTCACATGGTCAGCACCAAAAGCAATGTTGTTCGCAAAACTGTCATTGAAAAGTATCGGATTTTGATTAACATATCCAATCAATGCCCGTAAATCACTCATAGTGATGTTTTTGATATTGATCCCATCAATCAATATTTCGCCCTCTTTCAAATCATAAAACCGTGGCAACAAATCCGCAAGCGTAGTCTTTCCTGACCCGGACTGACCGACAAGCGCAATGTTTTGTCCGCGTTTGATTTTTAGGTTGATGTTTTTCAGCACAGGTATGTTGGCATAGGCAAAATTCACATTTTTATATTCGATGGAATCTTTGAAATCAACTTTTTTTACCGGATTTACAGGATCCTGAATTTTATTTTCAGCTTTCAGAATTTCATTGATGCGATCAACAGATGCCATGCCTTTTTGCACACTATACATAGCTGTACTCATGTTTTTTGAAGGGGTAATGACCTGTGAAAATATCAACAGGTAACCAATCAGCACACTGGATTCCATTTCTCCTGATACCAGCACAATCCTTCCGCCATACCACATCACAAACACAATGGTTACCGTAGCAAGAAATTCTGTAATGGGAGACGCCAGCACCCGTCGCCGGTTGATTTTATTCATCACACTAGTATAGCTTTTGTTGGCATCGAAAAACCGGTTTTCCTGATGTTTTTCTGCGTTGAAGGCCTTGATAATTTGCAATCCCGACAAACTTTCCTCTATCATGGACATCAGTCCTCCCATCCTGCGTTGTCCCTCCTGAGATTTCTTTCTCAGGGATTTTCCTACCCATCCTATAATAACCCCTGCCACGGGCAGCACAATCAACACAAACAAAGTGAGCCTCACATTAAACGCAAAAAGGGTAGCGACAAAAATAATAATTTTGATGGGGTCGCGAAACAATAAGGTAAGTGAGCTAATAATGGATATTTCTATTTCCTGCACATCGTTGGTCATCCGGGCTATGATATTGCCTTTTTTATCTTTGCTGAAATACCCCAGATGCAGGCTTGTGATTTTACGGTATAGTTTATTCCTGATATCCCTGACAACGCCATTTCTTACCGGCACCATGAAAAAGTTGGCAAAATACCATGTGCTTGTTTTCAGCAAGGTGGCAAAAGTTACCAGAATGCCAAGCCATACCAATGCAGTAAGACTGCCGTGGTTGATGATGATTTGACTGAGCCAGTATTCAAAATTATGAATAATGACATCCGATTGAAAGGCCCATGGTTCCATTTCCATCACCAATTCCTGCTGATTAAACAGGACACTGAGAAAGGGAATCACCATGCCGAATGAAAACAACGCAAACAAGGTGCTCATTATATTCAGAATAATGTTGAGCAAGGCCTGGTATTTATAGGGCCATATATATTTAAATATGCGGAATAAATCTTTCATCAGCGACCCAGGTAATTTTGCGGTGTAATGTTCTTCAATTCCTCTTTCACCATATCAGAAACATCCAAGCCATCAATAAAATTGTGTAAAACAACCATATTTATTTTCTCCCCTGTACGTGTCAGCGATTTCAGGGTTTCGTATGGCTTAGGGTATCCCTCTCTGCGCAGGATATTCTGAATGGCTTCGGCAACCACTCCCCAGTTGTTGTCAAGGTCATCCATGATTTTATCCTGATTCAGTACCAGTTTATCCATGCCTTTCAAAATGGATTTTATAGCAATCAAGGCGTAAGCAAAGGGCAGGCCTGTGTTGCGCAATACGGTTGAATCAGTTAAATCCCGCTGCAAACGGCTTACCGGTAATTTTTCGCTCAGATGCACAGCGATGGCATTGCTCATGCCCAGGTTGCCCTCGGCGTTTTCAAAATCTATCGGATTCACTTTGTGTGGCATTGCCGATGAGCCCACTTCGCTTTGTTTTATTTTTTGCTTAAAATAATCCATTGAGATGTACAGCCACATATCACGGCAAAAGTCAGTCAGAATGGAATTGATACGTTTCATGTTGTCGAAAAAGGCGGCTATGTAATCGTAATGCTCAATTTGTGTGGTGGGGTAGGAGCGTTTTAGTCCCAACGTATCATTCACAAAATCATCTGCTAAGGCATGCCAGTCAATTTCCGGAAAAGCTGCATAATGTGCGTTAAAATTCCCGGTTGCCCCACCAAATTTAGCTGCAAATGGTATCTTCTTCATCAAAGTAAGTTGCTCTTTGAGCCTTACCGAAAATACCGCCATTTCTTTTCCCAGCCGTGTCGGGCTTGCTGGTTGGCCATGCGTGCGTGCCAGCATGGGCACATCAGCCCATTTCTGAATAAGCTCATCAATCGCATTCAGCACATCCTCCATTGCCGGCATATATACATCATGAAAAGCATGTTTCATAGACAACGGTATCGCTGTGTTGTTGATGTCCTGAGATGTCAGACCAAAATGCACAAACTCTTTATATTTTCCCATGCCAAGTTCATCAAACCAGCTTTTCAGTAAATATTCAACGGCTTTGACGTCGTGGTTTGTGGTGGCTTCAATCTTTTTTACGGCTTCTGCATCTTTGTCACTGAAATTTTCCAATTTTTTATCCAGTTGTTTTAATTGCTCCTGCCTTACTCCCCTAAGCTGTAGCAAGGGGATTTGACACAAGGCTTTAAAATATTGGACTTCTGTATTCAGCCGGTAATATATCAGGGCTTTCTCAGAAAAATAATCCTGCAAAACCTGTGTCTTTTCATGGTAGCGGCCATCAACCGGGCCAATGGCATTCAATACTGAATGTGTCATAATGTTTAGTGTTTATCCATAAAGTCAGTGTCTTGTTCATAATGTTCAAGATTAAGGCGTGTGAAAATTTTAAACCGCAGTATACTTAGGTATTCGAGGATTTAAAATTTGAGCAACAACGAAGATATTGGACATTATGAACAGACACCATTTAGATTTTAATTTTATTTGTCAAAGGTAAAAAAAATATGCATATTGCATTTTGTTTATTCGGGGGTTAGCATATCACGTGTATGGCTAACCTGTATCATCAGGTATGTTTTAGAATTATTTGTATTGAATATCAGTCTCATGGATCAAAAGATAAAAATTTCAGCGGTTGATTTCCTGAATACCCTGCCTTTTCGTTATGGTCTGGAAAATTCAGAATTTATTGCTTCATATACATGTATTGATTATGATATCCCGTCGGTATGTGCTGCCAAATTACAAAACGGTAATGCAGACATTGGATTGGTTCCCATTGCCATATTGCCCGAACTTAAAGATTATGAAATTATTTCTGATTTTTGCCTTGGCGTAAAAAGACAAATTGATTCAGTATTCCTTTTCGGCCAACAGCCTGTAGATATGATGTCAGAAATTTTACTGGATTATCGTTCAAGAACCTCCGTTAACCTGGTACGCATCCTTGCTGATGAATATTGGAACATTGCTCCAGAATGGAAACATGCATCACATGGATACGAAACTAAAATACAAAAGCATACAGGCGGAGTGATTATTGGGGACAAAGCGTTGGAGCTTTCCAGGCATTTTGCATACAAATATGATTTAGCAGAAGCCTGGCACGCTTTGACAGGTGAAGAGTTTGTGTTTGCTGCGTGGGTAACAAATAAAAAACTACCTGAATTTTTTAAAAAAGAATTTAATGTATCTTTGCAACATGGAATCAATCATATAGATGAAGCATTGAAAACACTAGGCCAAAAATACAAGCATCTGCCTGCTGAAATGTATCTGAAACACAGGTTGGATTATAACTGGAATGATTCTAAAAAGCAGGCAATGCAGCTTTTTTTAAAAAAAACGAAAAATATTAGTTAAACTCATTAATACTGTTTATTTTAGTTCTAAAAAAAACAACATAACTGTATGAAAATTCAACACATCATTATTTTATTTGCATTGTGTTTTATTTGTCCTGCTTTATCGGCACAAAATACGCATAAACCAGACACAAGCAAGCCAAGAAACATTAAATTTGAAATGGCACAGGCCCGCATGAAATTCAATAATAATAATTATCCGGGAGCATTGAAAATGTATGAAAGTATGATAAAAACCAATCCCGATGATATTATGCTGAATTTCAGGCTTGGGGAATGTTATTTTGTTATGGACAGGTTTGAGGATGCCATACCGCCGCTGGAAAAATGCGCAGAAGCAGAAAGCGATGATTTTGATATGCTTGACTTCTATTTGGCACGGTCATATCAAAAAAATCAACAGTTTAAAAAGGCAAAAGTACATTACGAAAAATATTTAAGCAGCTTGTCAGACGATGAAGCTGAAACAAATCCGGCCAACGTATATCTGAACAAAGTGAACAATGCCATACGGCTGATGGAACAAAAAGTTGATGTTGACATATCCAACATGGGAAAAACCATCAATTCAAAATACGTGGATGCCAATCCTTCCATCACCGCTGATGAGTCCGTATTGATTTTCACATCCCGTCGCCCTGAAAGCAGTAAGACGCTCAGAGACCCTGTTACCGGCGAATATTTCGACAACATTTATATTTCCTACAAACAAGAAGACGGCACGTGGTCTGAAGCCAAACCCATCCCCGGCGAAATAAATACCCCTGATGCATACGAAGCCAACAGCAGCATCTCTCCTGATGGAAAAACCATATTCATTTACATGAATATCAATGGGATAACACAAAGCGGCGACATATATGTATCCCATAAAAACAATGAAGGGACATGGACCAGGCCACAACCATTGAGAGAAAATTCACCCTCTGGGTTTTTCAAAAAAATTGCCCACGGATTTGATATACTTTTTCATGGAGAAAAATCCATCAATTCCAGTTATTTTGAAACTTCTGCATGCATTACAGCCGACAACAACACCCTTTATTTTATCAGCGAAAGGGATAAAAATGGTTGCGGACAGGGTGACGTATGGGTCGCACACAAAATTGGAAATGGATGGAGTGTGCCCAGGAATTTAGGTAAAAACATCAATACAGTGGATGATGAAATATCCGTTTTTATTCATCCTGATGGAAATACCATGTTTTTTGCTTCCAACGGAAAACACTCCATGGGCGGTTATGATATTTTAATGAGCAGAAAGAAAG
Organism: Bacteroidales bacterium; assembly: GCA_049975305.1. GTDB lineage: Bacteria > Bacteroidota > Bacteroidia > Bacteroidales > ML635J-15 > JAQIBY01. The sequence goes on from JBNGDT010000072.1 coordinate 7,840, forward strand.
ACGGAAAATGGTCAGACCCTGTTAATCTCGGTTATCCCATCAACACCCCTTACGATGAATTTCATTTTGTTCTGTCTGCAGATGGGAAAACAGCCTATATATCCAGCAACAGGAAAGGCAGCATGGGTGAATCGGATTTGTATTCCATCGATATGAAAACATATTTTGATGAAATGGATTTTGGGTTTGAACAACCCAAGCTGACAGTAGTAAAAGGCTCTATAATTGATGAAGTTAAAAATCCGGTTGCTACCGAAATTGATATTTCAGACGCTGAGACAGGTGAACATGTTACTACAATTATGTCAGATGAAAATGGCGAATACTTCATAACCCTTTCACAAGGCAGGGATTATATTTTTTTAGTTAGCCACAAAGACATGCAAACCATTTCCAAAACCATTTCCATTCCAAAAGAACATCAAGCTCAAAATACAAAAACATGGCACTTTATTTTAAATAAAAAATAAACCATGAAATTAAGCCATTTTGTACTAACATCCTTTCTATCAACGTTGTGCTTGATTTCTCCTGGTGATAGCATAGCTCAGGATAGCAGTAAAAAAGACACAACCAATCAAGATGGGTTTTTGGTTTACAAGCTCGACATCTTTGAAAACATCAGCATGTCAG
>JBNGDT010000072.1:8482-9050 GCA_049975305.1 Bacteroidales bacterium
GCCGACAGCCTTAACGCTGATGTTTTTCTCATTCACATGAATACTTATGGTGGACTGGTGGTGGCAGCCGATTCAATACGTACAGCCATTTTGAATGCTGACATTCCCGTTTGGGTGTACATTGACAACAACGCCGCTTCAGCGGGAGCACTGATATCCATTGCCTGTGACAAAATCTTTATGAAAGAAGGCAGCAGTATTGGAGCAGCAACCGTTGTCAGCCAGGATGGCAAAGCCATGCCCGACAAATACCAGTCATACATGCGTTCTACCATGCGTTCTACTGCTGAAGCCCAGGGAAAAGACACCATCATCAATGGTAATGATACCAGTTATGTATGGAAACGCGACCCCGCCATTGCTGAAGCCATGGTTGACCCGGATGTGTATGTTCCCGGGATCATTGATTCAACAAAAGTATTGACTTTTACTGCAAGTGAAGCCGTTAAACATGGTTTTTGTGATGGCATTTATGCAGATATTCCAAGCCTGTTGCTCGACCAGGGCATCAGTGATTACGAAACCAAAACCTTTGAACCCACAGCTATGGATAAAATTCTTGGGCTCC
>JBNGDT010000072.1:9060-11290 GCA_049975305.1 Bacteroidales bacterium
ACCAGCCCTGGCTTTCAGGGTGTTTTGGTAATGCTGATCATCGGAGGCTTGTATTTCGAATTGCAATCGCCCGGCATCGGGTTTCCTTTTATTATAGCTGTTGTTGCAGCCTTGCTTTATTTTGCCCCTGCATACATCGAAGGATTGGCAGGGCACTGGGAAATATTACTTTTCATTGCCGGTGTTATTCTGATAGCGGTCGAAATATTTGTAATACCAGGGTTTGGTGTTGCCGGCATATTGGGAATTGCAGCGCTTATCATTGGCCTTGCTATGTCAATGGTAGGTGAATATGAGATCAATCCACCTCAGGGAGAAATCAATCTTGCCCCTCTTGTCAAAGCTCTGGCTGTTGTTATTGTGGCATCTACGCTGTCGTTTTTTATGTCAATATGGTTGTCAGGCAAACTTTTTGGGCAATCCACGCGTTTATTCGGCTCACTGGCACTGGACACCACTCAAAAAACAGAAGAGGGATACATCAGTAGCGACAACTCATGGCGGGATATGATTGGAAAAACAGGCACTGCTTTATCTGACCTCAGGCCATCAGGTAAAATAGAAATTGATGAAAAAATATACGATGCAAAAGCAATAAATGGGTACATCGAACAGGGCAGTCCTGTTGTTGTTAAGCGCTTTGAAACTGTACAATTATATGTAGAGTTATATGATCAGTTGTAAATGGTTCTTTTATAATGGTTAATAATAGCAACCGTTTTTAACCTATGTTAACCGTTATTAACCATTTTTTGTTATGTAGAGTTAATTGAAACAGAATAATTATCACAAATGGCACAATTTGTTCGTGAATTTAAAGAAGAAGATTATCAGGATGTGCTTAATGTCTGGAATAAAACAAACATGGGCGGGGAACATCGTGGTGATAATCTTGATGTTATTGAGGATACCATCAACTTTGGTGGGAAACTGTTTGTCCTCGAAGATGATGATCACGGCATCATCGGCACCTCATGGATAACCAACGATCAACGCAGGCTTTACCTTCATCATTTTGGTATCCTCCCGGAATTACAGGGAAAAGGATACAGTCATTTCCTTATGGAAAAGTGCATGGAGTTTGCAATGGATGAAGGTTTGCAGATCAAGCTGGAAGTGGGAAAATCCAATTACAAAGCCAAAAACCTGTATAAAAAATACGGGTTCAAATACCTGGGTGATTATGATGTGCTTATTGTTCGCAACCCGGAGGATATAAACCTCAACGATCTGTGAACAAACGCATCCTGAGGCTGGCCATACCAAACATTGTTAGCAACCTGTCAGTGCCACTGGTAGGGCTTGTGGATATTGCTTTGATGGGCCACCAAAACGCTTCTGCTTACATTGGTGCCATTGCACTGGGATCCACTGTTTTTACGTTTATTTATGCAGGCTTGCTTTTCCTCAGGATGGGGACAAGCGGATTTACAGCACAGAACAGGGGAGCCAGAAACATACCTGAAAGCTTCCTTATTCTTGGCCGTTCTCTTGGCCTGGCGTTTATTTTCGGCATATTACTGATATTGCTCCAAGAACCCATTGCCTGGCTTGCGTTTCATTTTTTAAATGCATCCCCGGAAGTAAAAGCCATAGCCGAAATCTATTTCCAGACCCGCATCTGGGCTGCTCCTGCAACACTGGGATTATACGCAATAACCGGATGGTATATCGGCATGCAAAATGCAAAAACACCCATGTGGATCACCGTATCTGTTAACCTGATTAACATCGCTTTCAGCCTGCTTTTTATACTGGTTTTTGACATGAAGGCCAGGGGAGTTGCACTCGGCACACTGATAGCTCAATATTCAGGACTTTTTATTGCTGTGCTGTTGCTGCTAAAACATAAACACAGGATGTTGGTTTTCTGGAAATTATCAGCCCTGATTGATGTAAAAGCACTGACCTCATTCATGCATGTCAATAAAAATATTTTAATCAGATCGCTCTTGCTGACAGGCAGTTTTTACTTTTTTAATGCCAAAAGCGCCGGACTGGGAAATGATATCCTTGCGGTAAATTCACTGTTATTACAGTTTTTGTCGATGTTTTCGTATTTCATTGATGGCTTTGCCTTTGCTGCAGAGGCCCTTACAGGACGATATATCGGAGCGGGAGACAGCAAAAACCTGAAGCTGGTCATTAAAAAGTTGTTTGTGTGGGGGGCGTCAGTCAGTATGCTTGTGTCTCTTGTATATTTATTGTTCAATAAAGGCATCATTTTATT
>JBNGDT010000073.1:0-11229 GCA_049975305.1 Bacteroidales bacterium
TGCAAATACAAATAAAAAAAAACAAAACTGTTTTCGGTTCATAATATTATTACTTATCTCAATTTCAGACCATACAAACCTCAAGCCTGACAAAACAAAAATACATCGTACCCATTTCATAACCAATAATTTTGCTACACTCTTTACAGGTTTTTTAAACACCCTGTTGTAAATAACTCCCAAAAAGAAAAACTATGTATATGTATAAATGCCATGCTTGTGGAAAACATATGAGGATAAAGATTAGCCCCTGACCTAATTTGGAAAAACTATAGAGAAGAAAAACAGACATATCTTTAGTTAGCCTGCTTTTTGTCCATTATATTCACTTTCCTGACAAATACTGCTTTACTGTTTGATCCTGATTTATAACGAAATTTCAATAACCAGGTACCGCGATGTTGACCAGAATATTTCCGGGCGTGTAATGAGAAGTTTATCAACATGACCTGGAGGTCCATAAAATTTATAGGATGTGTAAGGGTGTGTTGTCAGCAATTTTGCTTGTTTGCAATTCAACGGGATTTCTTTAATTTCATTAATCTTAACCGGTTTAAACACATTGTGTTCAAAATTATCATCAAAGGTTGTTACGGCTCCCAGCCCTAAAACACCACCGGTTTTACTGGTCACCCCTTTTTTGTATAATTCCTTTGATGTCCCAATAATCATGTATCCGGTATTGATAAATTCTTCCTGATTTTTTATCCGTTTTGATTTTGTATTATTCTCGGCAATCAAAGAATCCAGTTGAGCATAGGCTTTTGCCAGTTCACTGTTTTGAGATTCCAGTTTGATGCGGTATTTCTGAATTTCCTTGTCTTTTTTCTCCACTGTTTTTGATAAAATTTTCAGGGATTTTTCCATTTCTTTGTTTATCATATTTGCTTTCTGCAAATTAGAGTGTAATTCTTTTAAAGTTTTTTTGTTTTCCTGTAATAATTCATAAATCAAAAGAATATCATTCTGAATTTGTTCAGAACTCACACCTTGTGGGTTTTCCGTGGCAGACATGGATATGATGTCTTCTTTTTGCTTGATGATTTGCAAATTTTCATTAATATCGTTGAATGCCTGTATAAATTGTTTCAGCGATTCATCTTTTTGCTCTGCATTTTTTTGTAATTTTTTATTCTCAGCTTCTAGTGCTGCGATGCGTTCTGCCTGGTTATCAGTCTCTGTTTTCTTCTTGTTAGTATTGCAGGAAAACAGTATTAGACCACTCGCCAAAAACAAAAAAACAAGTTTTGTTTTCATTTTTCTACTGTATGTTTATCATTCAATAAATAATTAACAAAAACACGTGTTATTGTTGTTCATTATTTATGCTTTTTTTCTCCACTTACCACCACCACAAATTCTCCACGTGGCTTATGTTCCTTAAAATGAACCGACAGTTCACTTAGACTGCCGCGTCTGGTTTCTTCAAACTTTTTTGATATTTCACGACTCACCGAAGCATACCTTTCAGTACCCAGTATTTCTGATAATTGTTCAAGCAGTTTTACAATCCGGGAAGGGGATTCATAAAAAACAATCGTTCTTTCTTCATTTACCAGCGCTTTTAAGCGTTTCAACCTCCCTTTTTTGTGGGGCAGGAACCCTTCAAACACAAACCGCTCATTGGGAAGCCCTGACACGGCAAGAGCCGGTACAAAAGCTGTAGGGCCAGGAATACATTCTACCGTTACATCATATTTAATGCAATACATGACCAGTAAATAGCCGGGATCTGATATTGCGGGTGTCCCTGCATCGCTTATCAATGCATAATGTGCCCCATTGTGCATTGCTTGTGCCAGTTTTTCACTGGTTTTGTGTTCATTAAATTTGTGATGTGATATCAAGTTCGTTTTTATATCAAAATGCTTTAGCAAAATTCCGCTGTTGCGCGTATTTTCTGCTAAAACTGCATCTGCTTCTTTCAGTGTTTCAACAGCCCTGAAACTCATGTCCTGCAGATTTCCGACAGGGGTCGGGACCAATGTAAGTTTACCGGTCATAAGACTCCATAAATTTTGTTAGCAAATTAAACAACCCGGTATAACCTGAAAGACTTACCGTTTCAGGGGTGTCTTTTACATGATGATACCATGATTCTCCTCCACGTGCGTAAATAAATACCGATTTTACTCCCATGGCATGAAAAGGATAATGATCACTGTTAGCTGCAATGCCACGGTAAGCAAGATCACTGATGTAGTTATTATCCTTGTTGATTCTGTCAAACAATTCCCGTGCTTCATGATAGGCGGTATCAGCAGCATTAACAATAGTATATCCTTTTTCACCGGTTCCTACCATGTCAAGATTGATCAAAAAATCAATGTCCTCATTTGGAACAACCGGATTGGCTGCAGCATACATTGACCCGAGTAAACCTGCTTCTTCTCCGGCAAACAACATTATCAACAGGTTAAAATTATGAGGATGGGTTGTGTAATAAGATGCAATATCAAGGCATGCAGCTACACCACTGGCATTGTCATTGGCTCCCGGGAAAAAGATAGTATCGCCAATTCCTCCCAAATGGTCATAATGAGCCGTTAATACAAATGTGTTTTCAGTATTCCCCGGCAAATAACCAATCACATTTTTAACTTCCACGTTCCTGATTTTACTGTTAAAATGAATGCTTACCGAATCAGGATTATCAGGAAATGATGTGTGTGTAAACTGTATTACCGGAGGTTGCTTTTGACAAGTTGAAACATTCCAGTTGGTGTAATGGTCTTTAATGTAAATGTAAGCTTTGGCATTCAGGTGGTTATGCTTGATTTTTTCTTTAATCTCTGATTTGAGATGATTATTCCCGATGTATTTATCATGGATGTAAACTACCTTATCCTGAAAGTTTTCTGATTTTAAAGCAGCAAAGGCCATACTATCAGACAGGTTAATACTATCAATTTCAATCAATGGCCATGTGCCGTGGATATTATCACTTTCAGCATTGATAATATAATCATAACTATACATAAACACCTGTCCGTCAATTGAAAGCGTTATGTTCTCGGGAAAGGTTTTGACCCAAAAAGAAAATTCCTGAAAATAATCGTTATTGTAAGGCTGAAGACCAATGTTCTTCATTTCCTTTTTCAAAAATTCAGCAGCTTTGTTGCAGCCGTTTTTGAGATACCCGCGCCCAAAATAGGTTTCGGATGACAATTCATCTATAAGTGTTTTTACATAGGTTGTATCCTGGGCAGATATAATACTGCCGGTACAAATCAAAATACACAATATGACAATACACTGTTTCAACATAATCGATATGCTTATGTAATGCTATGTTGATAAAAAACGCCTTTGTACTATACTCCAAAAGTATGTGGCGGTATCTTTTTCAATGTCCCATTTGTATTTTTCTAAGTATGTTTTTGCTTCGTCAGCAGAGTGCATATTATTCAAATCCTGGATACATTTGTTGAATTCATCGGCGTTGCCATCAAACAATTCTTTAATAAACAAAAACCGGTCACCTAAACCAATGGCAGCTTTAATGTCAGTCACTGGTTTTGATTGTAGCTTACTCGCTAAATCGTCTTTGGAAGATTTACCGGCAAGGGTTTCATTGACAGCAATTCGATTGGCTCCCAATTTTTCACCCAGCAATTTTCCTGTTTTACCGAAACTTTCTTCATTCTGAAACAAGCTGGATTGTTCCGGATAGTGTGATTTAACCTGAGTTGGTTTTGATGTTTGTTTTTCTTTTTTAACCGGATCAGCATTGGCCGGCACTGACTTTTCTTTTTCACTGACAGTAGGCTTTGCTGTAGAGGACGGTTCTTTTTTTGGAATTTCATCATGCCTGTCTCCTGTTATTATAAATTCAGATGAATCAATATCGTCTGAACGGGTATCATTTTGCGTATCTGAATTTTGTGCATTGTCTGCTTCCAACAGGCACGTATATATATTCCTTACTTCATGTAACGCCGCATCAATATCCAATTTATGCGATTTTTGTTTCTCTAAGGTCTTCAGAATAGTGCCAAGGTTCTCCCAGTGTTTCAATGCATTATTTACTTTCATGTTAATAAATATTTTGATAATTCATCACTTGTTTTTGCAAAGATACTGATAATTCGTGTATTACTTCATCTCAATCTTAGAAGATTAAAAAGCTGTTTTATCTTTAAAAATTTGTAAATTTGTAAAATTAAAATAAATAATCCGGAATTTATAATTATTCCCCGGTATGTTTAACGAAAAGTTAGAAAAAAAAAATACGCGTACTGGATGGATAGAAGTCATTGCCGGTTCTATGTTTTCAGGTAAAACTGAAGAATTGATCCGTCGATTACGCAGGGCTCAATATGCCCGTCAACGCATTGAAATATTTAAACCCAGCGTTGATATACGGTATTCAAAAATTGAAGTTGTTTCTCACAACGAAGTAAGAATCCATAGTACCCCGGTTAATTCTTCTTTAAACATTATGTTGCTAAGCGAAGACATTGATGTTGTTGGCATTGATGAAGCCCAATTTTTTGATGATGGATTGCCGGAGGTCTGTACCAAACTAACAGAGAAGGGAATACGTGTCATTGTAGCGGGATTGGATATGGATTTTAAAGGACGCCCGTTTGGTCCTATGCCGGCATTATGTGCCATAGCCGAAGATGTTACAAAAGTTCATGCTATTTGCATTCGTTGTGGTGACCTGGCTCAGTTTTCACACCGGAAAGTTGCGTCTGATGACAAAGTGTTACTTGGTGAAACGGATTCTTATGAACCCTTGTGCAGGCGATGTTATATAGAGGCTTTAAAAAAGGAAAACTCAGAATGAAACCTACATGTATTTGCGTACACATACACAACTGTTTAATAACCAGCTATATGGAGTTTCCATCATGCCATGCAAAATCAATTATTAGATGAAATACAGCTTAAAGGATATACAAATTATTTGCGGAGGTGATCTGATTGGGCCCGGTGATACAATATGTGATAATATCCTTACAGACAGCCGCACCATTATTCAACCCCAAACAAGTGTGTTTTTTGCAATTACCGGGTTACAGTACGATGGGCATGATTTTATTGAAGATGTGTGTGAGGCTCGTGTTTCTGATTTTGTTGTCCGGAAATTGCCGGCGAAAATACCCCAACATTGTTCCTTCTTGGTAGTTGACGATGTAGTGGCATGCCTTCAAAAGTTGATGGCTGATTACAGAAAGCAGTTTAGTATTCCTGTGATTGGAATTACCGGAAGCAACGGAAAAACCATTATAAAAGAATGGTTTACACAGGTTATGTCAAAACACAGGTTAGTTACGCGCAGCCCAAAATCATACAATTCGCAGGTGGGTGTTCCGCTTTCCGTATCGTTGCTAAATGATACAACCGAAATTGGCGTTTTTGAAGCCGGGATTTCCTTGCCGGGAGAAATGTCATCCATAGAGCCGGTTATAAGGCCTGATATTGTACTGCTAACAAATCTTGGTGAAGCCCACCAGGAAAATTTTCAGGATAAAAGTGAAAAACTACGCGAAAAAATGACTCTGGCTACCCATTCCGGAAAGGTGATTTTAGGTTTGGATAATCCTGTGGTGGCTAATTATTGCGATAAGATAGCTCAGGACAAACGAAAAAAAATACTAACATGGGCTTTTCACAATACGAAAGCTGATTATCAGGTACAGCTTGAAAGACGTGATAAAAGAACATTTATCCGGTTGGACAACAGCGATAAGTTTGAATTTTTTATCCCGTTTACGGATGAGGCTTCCATTGAAAATGCTGTAAATACGGCTTTGTTGCTTAAAGAAGCAGGTTTGAATGATGATGCGATAGCTTCCGGGATGAAAGATTTACAACCGGTAGCTATGCGGCTCGAAGTAAAAGAAGGTATTAACAATTGTACCATAATCAATGACAGTTACAATGCCGATATCAATGCCCTGAGAATTGCCCTGGACTTTGCTGTACGTCAAAACATTAAGCCTGTAGTGTTGATATTGTCCGATATCCTGCAAACAGGGTTAGATACATCCAGTTTATACGACAGGATATCCGATCTGGTTAAAAATACAAATGATATCGTGCAATTCATTGGGATAGGACATCATATACATGAACATGCAGATAAATTTGATGCAAACGCTGCTTTTTTCCTTACTACAGGTGATTTTATCAGTTCCGGTTTATGGCGAAAGTTTAAAGACCAGTGTATATTGTTAAAGGGAGCCCGTGATTTTCAGTTTGAAAAAATCAGCAAATGCATAGAACTTAAAGTACATCAAACGGTATTGGAAATTGACCTTGAAGCTGTAAAGCATAACCTGAAATTTTTCAGAAGCCGGCTAACAAAAAACACGAAATTAATGGTCATGGTCAAAGCCTTTTCGTATGGAAGTGGTTCTATAGAGATAGGCAGGTACCTTCAAAACCAGGCGGTTGATTATTTGGGGGTTGCGATTGCAGACGAAGGTGTAGAATTGCGGAAAGCCGGGGTACATATCCCCATCATGGTTATGAACCCACAGCCGGAAGATTTTGGTTTGATGTATGATTATCAGCTTGAGCCTGAAATTTACAGCCTTCCTGTTTTGACATCATTGATTTTACACATCAGAAACACCGGGATTACCAGCATAGGCATACACATTAAGATTGACACGGGAATGCATCGACTGGGTTTTTGTGAAAAGGACATGGATAAATTGATAACATTGTTGAAAGAAACTCCTGAAATCAACGTTAAATCCATATTTTCGCACCTTGCAGGCAGTGATGTACAGGCACTGGATTATTTCACACGGCAACAATTGGATATTTTTCATACACTATATGATGAACTGAAAGCAAAGTTGAAGATTGATTGCATCACACATATTGCCAACACTAACGCCATTTTGAGATTCCCGGACACGCATTTGGATATGGTTAGATTAGGCATTGGTTTGTATGGGATCAGTGCTAAACCTAATCATTATTTACAAAAAACTACGGTGTTTAAAACCAGGATAATTAGCGTTAAACAATTGAAAAAAGGAGAAACAACCGGATACAACCGGGCTGGTGTATTACATCAGGATGCCGATGTTGCCGTATTGCCTGTGGGTTATGCAGATGGGTTAAACCGTAAACTGGGCAATGGCAACTGGAACGTAGAAATTAATCACAAGTTGTATCCAATTATAGGTGATGTGTGCATGGATATGTGTATGGTCAACGTAACCGGCGCCAGTGTTAAACCAGGAAATGAAGTGATCATATTTGGCGGGCAAAATAAGATAGAAGATATGGCTGAATCACTGCAAACCATCCCCTACGAAATTTTAACAAGCATATCCGCACGGGTTAAGCGGGTTTATAAATTTGCGTAGGATGTGGGTTGTGGTAACTAAGTCATAAAGGGTTTTGTAAATGGTTGAAAAATAATTAACCATAAAAAGGGTTATAAAGCAAGCCTTAAATGACCTTATAATCCTTATATGGTTCAAAAACTGGTATTAATCATTTGGGTTAACTGATGCGACATCATTATGGAAATAAAATTATCAATAGTCATAATTACCTTTAACGAGGAAAAAAACATCGGACGTTGTTTGAACTCTGTTAAGGATGTGGCTGATGAAATAGTAGTAGTAGATTCATATTCGGAAGACAACACCGTAAACATTGCTGAATCTCATGGTGCCAAAGTGATAAAACACAAATTCGAAGGACATATTGAACAAAAAAATTATGCCAGCAGCCAGGCTGCTTTTCCCCATATTTTATCCCTTGATGCAGATGAGGCTCTGTCAGGGGATTTGCAGAAACACATTATACAGATAAAAAGAAACTGGCAACATGATGCATACAGTTTCAACAGAATGACCAATTATTGTGGCCGGTGGATAAAACACGGTGGCTGGTATCCTGATATCAAAATTCGTCTTTTTGACAGGCGTTGCGGTGCATGGAAAGGCATAAATCCGCACGATAAGTATGTGGTTGAAACCGGCAATGTAAAACACATAAAAGCCGATATATTACATTATTCTTATTATACCGTCTCAGACCACATCAGGCAGATTGATTATTTTTCAGGCCTTAAAGCCAACGAACTGTATAAGCGAAACAAAAAAAGCGGATTTTTTAAACGGTATTTTGCAGCTTCATTCAAATTTTTTTCCATGTATTTTTTAAAAGCAGGATTTTTGGATGGATATGAAGGATATATGATTGCCAGGTTGTCTGCCATCTCAACACTACTTAAGTACTATAAATTCAAAGATTTGCGTGTCCGTAAAGAAACTTAGGAAGGAGTCAGAAAATTAAAGGAATACATTTAATATAATTATTTTAAAATATTTGGAAAATATTTTTGTTTCAAAAAAAATCCTATTTTTGTAAAAAAATATAAATGTTTAACTAAAAATTGATATTATGAAAAAATTTACTTTGTTAACAGCTTTTGTTGTACTTGTGTCTTTTGCTTTTGCGCAGGTAGTTGGAGTACATACCCCAGCAAAAGACAAACAAAAATTTGAAAAAGTACAAAAAGAAGAAAACACATTACCAAAACAAAATGTAATATGGGAAGTCACATTTGAAGAGGATCCTGCAGTATGGACATTTGGCCATAGTGAAGGTTCCTCAGACTGGATTGTTAGTGATACTATCATTACAGGCATTGATTATGAAAATTGTGTGGATTTCAATGATGATTGGTTACCATGTGGAACCATGGTAAGTTCTATGTGGTTGTATGTGGGGCATAGAGACCTGGGTGAATACTCAGAATCAGGTGGTAATTTTGCATGGATTGACGGAATTACTGATCTGCTGACCGGTACTGAAGAAATCAAAGACGCATGGATTCAGTTTGACAGCATTGACTTTTCTGGCGTTAATAATCCGAAATTAACGTTTTATCAGAACTACAAACACCTCAACGCTGCTTATTCTTATTTGGATATTAGCCTTGACGGTGGAGCCAACTTTACAGAAGAGATTCTTTTAAATGATGGTGTTGAAGGAAACTCCTATGGTGATGATTTTTATGAAATTATCCTTACCGACTACATTGCAAACGAAAGTAATGTTTCACTGCGTTTCCGATGGCAAACCACTCAAGCTAGCATAAACGGATATGGATACGGATGGGAAATTGATGACATCAAAATTGTTGATAACTATGATGTTGACATGAAGCTACAGGGCATTTACATGAACTTTTTTGAGTATATTGATTATACCGTTGCAGGACAGCAAGATTATTTCCATTATTCTTCTCACTATGGTATGATCCCGATCAATCAATTCAACAGTAATGACGCTTTTATGGTATTTAACGCAAAAGTAGAAAACGGTGGGAACCTAGATAACACACCTGAATTGCAAGTACGTATTTTGGATCCCAATAATAATGAAGTTTATAATGAATCAGCTTTAGGTGACATTCTTTCTGTTACAGAAAAAGATACCGTTGACTTGCTTACACCTGAATTTAAACCTGATCCTCCGGTAGTTGGTAAATATACTGTCATCTTTAACATCAACATTGCTAACAAAACTGTTGAGGATGAAAATCCGGATAACAATACTGATACAACTTACTTTATTATTACTGAAGATACTTTAGCCCGTGATCTGGGCAACATGACTTCATTTACCGGCCCAAGTGCATGGTTAGATGGTGGTGTTGATGGTGACATGTTGGGTACAAATTATTTATTCCTTGATGATACTGATTCCATTAAATCAATGTCTGTTTACATTGCATCAAATACAGATCCCGGAACCAGTATTGTTGGTCATCTTATGCAATATGATGCTGACCTTACACAATGGCAGGACATTATGACAACTTCAGTGGTAAACATTAATGAAGATTCTATTGGTAAGTGGATAGACTTGGAATTTCCTGAAGTAGTTCCGGTAGTATTGGAAGAGGGTGCTTTCAGTGTAAAAGCAGCTGTTGAATTCTTTTACAATGGTGATGATAATGAACTTATGATTGGTTATGATGGAACTGTACCCGCCAGCTCTTGGGGAGCAACATGGTACTTGAACCAAGGGTCTCTCGCAGGAGAATGGTATAGTATTTCAAACTGGTCTCGTGGAGGCGTTGGCATTCGCCTGAATCTTACCGTTAATGAAAATGCCGTTAATGAAATAAATACTGAAAAACTCAGTGTTTATCCTAATCCCTCAACAGGCATTGTAAAAATTGACAATGTTGAAGGTAACGACATTGAAGTATTCAACCTGATGGGTCAATGTGTATTTTCAGATAAAAATGTTGACAACAATTTTAAACTTAATCTGAGCAATCAGTCTGAAGGAACATACCTTATCCGTGTTATCGGAACAAATGGTGTGAAAATTCAGAAAATCAATTTGATTAAATAAATGCTTAACGAATTTTAATGGAAAAAAGGGAATGGTTTATTGACTGTTCCCTTTTTTTCTTTCTTTTCAGCAGTAGAAAACAATGAAGAAAATAATCTTAATTTGTGGTTGTGGGTTGATATTGTTTTCAGGCTGCACTCCTCCGGAGTATGATGCACATAAAATGCACAAACGCCAAAAAACCCTGATGGAATTGCAGGAAAAAGCAGTTCTGGATGATTCGCTGAGTGATGAAGAAATAGATAAGATTGTTCAGGCACACAAGGAAAACATAATGTTTACAAAATCAGTTTTGAATAAATATAAATCTGATTCAGTTCAGATGAGGGTGTATAAGATAGCATTGTATGACATGAATCAGAAAATAAAAGCAAAACAGGATTCTGTATATCACCAGGTAAGAATAAGCAAAAGGTATGATGAGCTGAGAAAACGATTATTTGAATTGTATTTTGGAAAACATGAAAAATAATTATAAGCTTATGGTCAGAAACTATTCAGGAAAAAACACGCTCTTTTATGGAATGATATGCTTGACATTCCTCGCCGGAGCATGTAAAAAGCCGAAAAATGCAGCCAGCCATTTATTGTCTGATGCTCAACATCTTGTTGAATTGCAAAACGAAGCTGCAAAAGATTCGGTGCTGAGTGACAAAGAAAAAATGAATGCCTTTGAAGCTGAGATAGAAAAAATCACAACGGAGTTTAAGCAAATGAAACAGGGGAAGGTTAACCGTTTAGCGCCATGTAAAAATTACGATAAACTCAGTGAGGCCATGTTTGAGGTCATGCATAAGGATAAATAGGGTCTGCTGAAAAACACCTGTTTTCCGGACAGGACACCCATTTTTCCTATTTTGTGACCACATTGATGTTTCC
>JBNGDT010000074.1:0-8229 GCA_049975305.1 Bacteroidales bacterium
AGCAGGAATTAGCTATAAAAATGAATTTAGGTATAACATTAAGTAATCATATTGATTTTCTTTTGAAACAATAATGTGACTATTCCGGTAATTAAAAACAGTCCAAGTGGCATATAAAAACCCAGGAAGGGAATAAACAGCAAGGGTATGATCAGGTTCCCGAACAAACCCCCAAAAAGGTCATTTACATAGAGTGATAGGTCAGAGCCGGAGATTCCGCGATCGGAGGCTGCTGAATTCAGTGCAAAGCTTGTTCCTGTGTAAGATCCGGCAAGAAACATCCCGATGAAGGCAATGATACGTATTCTGAATAAAAACAAGGCGATCAGCAGTGCAATGACAATGAGCAATATGATAAACGGGCCGGATTTTTTCAGTGTCCGTGGATTTATCATTAGGCCGGCAACAAGCCCTACCATAAATAAGGCCACAAGCATGCCTATTAATAAATAAATGTTGCCAAAATGCAACTGGTACAAATAAATAAACATCATCTGCGCAGCAATGCCTGTGAACCCGGCATGAAAGACAATGCCACCATAGTGTGTCCGTTGTATGTATAAATAAAATAATAAGCCCATTACTACAACGGTAATAATTTGCCATGCGGTGAGGTTGTTGTGTATTTTTTCTCCGGTGTGCATGATGGATGATGCGGTATTGACTGAATATTTTTCTATCATGGATAATAAACCTGCAAGGTATATTACTGGTTTGTTAAATGACATGCGTCCATCGTAATCTTTCATTGCATCCACTCCGATTTGTTTAGCATTGCTTAAACGGTTGCCCACGTTGAACTGATTAAAATACATGGGTTGTATTCCTCGTTTTTGCAAGGCGTTTTCCAGCTTGCTAAAAGAGGTTATCAGTTCATTTTCAGAACCAAGTAGTATGGTATAACTGTCAAGGGCAAAAATACCGGTATATTTAAAAACACCGTCCATGCAGTTATATACACTACCTTTGAGTATGCGGCTTATCCTGCTTGCATAAGCTGACTCACTGCTGAACAAAAGGCTGAGTGTTCCGTCCGGTTTTAATCCTTGTTTCATGATTTTTAGGTTCACAGGGAAATACAGCAGTGCATTTTCCATTAAGTATGGTTTGTGTTCGCTGAAATAAATAAGGTCGTATGTAGCAGGATGCTTAAGCAGGTGATTTTGAACGGATGAATGCACAATGTTGATTTTGTTTTCTTGCAGTGTCTTTTTTACGTGATCAGGAAAGCCTTTACGTAATTCGTTGAAATATACGGGATCACTGATCAGAATTGTGGCAGTGTGGTTTTCACTGAAACTTAGGGCTTCCAGTAATGGCAATACATCATTTCCGGCAATCAGTATTTCAGGAGCTGGATCGTGTGTTTGTGCCAGCCCGGGATAAAAAGTTTCTTCGGGCGTAGCTGGTGGTTTAGCCATGTTTACGGGAGATCCCTGCAATAAACGCAATTTTTCTCCGTGTTGTTTTGATGATAAAACATCCATTTGCCCTGAAGGTGTTTGAATTGTGGTTTCGTAGCGATACGATGGAAATAAGCTTTCCCATGTGTATTTTTGTATCAATGGATAAAGCACGAGTAACCCTGGCAGGAGCAGGGTCAGCAGGATGTGTCTGAGGCTTGCTTTATAAACCAGCAGAATGAAATACAGAATTAGGAGCATAGCAGCTATCAGATAAAAACTGGAAAATACATATATCACAAAAGTAGAGGCCAGACCGGCCAGGAAAAACGCAAAGGCTTCAAATTTATAAAGTTGAAGCACCGGCTGTGAGCCTTTTTTAAATGCAACAAATTGTGAAAACAACCAACCGTTGTAAAAACTGGGAGCAAATACACACAGTGCTGTCAGGGTGATACCTGTAACAAGTAATTCTGTGGTTTTTACCGATAGAAGAAGCGGTCTTATAAAATGCAATCCATAATAGAAAATTATGATGATTATCCCATAAACATAGACGGCTGCCCCAAAATTTCTATGTGAAACATTGTGATTTTTTCCAAAAAATACGCCAAGCCCGTTCCCGGCAAGCCAGAAAAACAGGAAAATACTGATAACATATTCTGATTCTTCAAAAAGCAGTAAGGTTTGTCTCATGAAGATTACCTGTGTCAGCAATGCAATGAAGCTGATCAGGAAAAAAAAGACATTCAGATGCCTTTTTTTGGTAATCTTATTCATTTCCATATTCCGTTGATTGGTTTACCGCAATATTCACAATTGCCTTCCGGTGTGATGTGAAAAGTTTGAATCAGATATCCGCTGCGGTCAATGATTTTTTTGTCACAATGCGGACAAAAAGTGTCTTCCGCATCTGTGTTGCGTACATTGCCGAGATACACATGCTTTAACCCTGATTTCTGAGCTGTTTTCCGGGCGTATTCCAATGTTGCTACTGGTGTGGCAGGTTTTGATTTCATCTGAAAATGAGGAAAAAACCTTAAAAAGTGTACCGGTGTATCATTGCCGATGTTGTCAATCACCCAGTTGGCAAATTTTTCAAAATCCGCTTTGGAATCGTTTTCCCCCGGTATTACAAGATAACTGATTTCGAGCCACATGCCCTCTTCGTGCATTACTTTGATGGCATCCAGTACGGGGTCAAGTTCGCCGATGTTGAATTTTCTGTAAAATTCATTATCAGTGCCTTTAATGTCAACGGTGGCTGCATCCATATATTTCGCCAGTTCCCGCATGGGTTTTTCATTGATATAACCTGCTGTAACCATGGTGTTTGTGATGCCGTTTTCCCGGGCAATTTTGGCTGTTTCCAGCATGTATTCATAAAATACCACCGGGTCGTTATACGTGTATGAAATGATTTCTACATTATGGTTTTTGGCAAGTTTTACAACGTCTTTTGGAGTTACCACTTTAATATCTTCCATTTCGAACGGGGATAATTGGCTGATTTGCCAGTTTTGGCAATTCCGGCATCTTAAATTACAGCCTGACGTAGCGATGGAAAGGGTCTTTTCTTTGGGATGAAAATGGAAAAAAGGCTTTTTTTCAATGGGGTCGATGTGCATGGTAATGGGCCGTGCATATACCAGCGACCGTAGTTTGCCTTCAACATTGGCACGCACCCTGCAGTCCCCAACTTCCCCTTCTTTCAGGAAACATTTGTGCGGACACAGGCGGCACACCACTTCACCGGAGTTTCCCATTTTGTCGTAATACATGGCTTCTTTCATGGATAGTTTGTGTTCTTCCACCATTTCACGTGTGATGTTATTTTCAGGAGCAGGACAAACGGATGCCTCCATTTTATTGCTTTTACAGGGAGGTTCCCCGGTGACGCTTTGTTTGTTGTTGTTTGTTTTCTCAGGCAATAGCAACATACCTGCTATTAAGCCTATGATGAATATAGCTCCACTTGTTGTTAAATATACATATTTATTTTTCATCATCATTTAGAATTTCATTTTCAGAAAATACAAGTGCTTCGTATGTAAATAACTGTGCTTTTTTCCATCCTTCTGGGCCAATGCCGGCCTTATACTGTGAACAATGGCTGATGAACTCTTCTTTAGTCCAATTACGGCCTTCCGCTACCTGTGGAAGGTATGTGCCGCTGTAGCTGCCTTTTTTGATGTATATACCATGTTTGCCCAATTCAAATTCATCAATGGATTCAATAGGTTTTAAGGGCGTTAATACAGAAATTTCTATGTCAATTTTATCAAGTTCATCATACGTGACAGGCTTAAAACGATTGTCATACAGGGCTGCCGAAATGGCCATTTGCTGAACGGTGTTTACCAGCGGCTCGTTGCTATTAAAATTACCGATACATCCCCGTAGTTTGCCATTTTTATTCAGTGTAACAAAACAGCCGAGTTTCTTTTGCAGCTCAGATGAGAATGTGTCTGCTTTGATTTCTGGTAATATGCCGGTTTTCAATCGCTCTTCAAGGGTATAGCGTGCCAGTTCAAGGAGGATTTTCTTTTCTTCGTGGTTTAAGTTGTATGTTTCAGAATTGTTTGTGTCATTGTTGTTATGTTCTTTGTCTTCAGTGATTTGCATTGCCCAGTATCCTACTACCCTGTTTTTATCGCCGTATTGGCTTTGTGATGAATTTTTATACTCCAGTAGTTCAACAGCATGTCCTTTGGATTCAACAAGGTGAAGCATGACCATCATGGGGCTATAACCACAAATGCTGGTTTGCAGGTTCTTGATGCCTGAAGTTGCGTTTTTCATTACCTGCTCATAGAGATTTTCAGGTTTTCCCGTGGCTATTGCGTTGGCTGTGAGACTGTCCACATGGCATGCATCATCATGCGCAGGATAATGTGAAAAATCCGTGCTGACAACAAACAGGTAGTCTTCTGTGTAATATGGTTCCAGTGCATCTGCAATCCTTCTTAGTTGTGTGCGGTTGTTTGTGTTTATTAATATGGGGACAATCTTAAAATCGTTTTCCAGATGGTATTGTAAAAACGGAAGTTGAACTTCGATGCTGTGTTCCTGTGCATGCGCTTCATGGTTGTATGAAAACAAGGATGATTCCGTGAGTTTTTTGGCAATATCCGTATTTACCATCACTTTTCCAAGTGGTGTCTGGTAAGCATCATCTGTAAACACAGATGCATAGTCAATGTGTACCCTATGTGCAGGTGCAAGGATGAAAATAGTGCTGATGTTTCTGTGTTTATCAATTTGTTGATAAGCTGTTGCAGCCACTGATCCTGAAAAAATATAACCTGCATGGGGAACAACAAGAGCTCTGATGGTTTTTTTGTGTTGTGTATGTGCTTTTGAAAAATAACCTTTGAGTTGATTTGTAAGTTCCGTTTTTCCGGCAGGATAAAATTGATCTGTAAACTGGGCTTTACGGATATTTTCATTTTCTGATGTTGTCTGTGCATGGCATCCTCCCAGAATGAGCATGATTGTAATTAAGAATGCAATTTTATTGTTTATCATAATGTTAAAATATTTATTTACAATCGGTATGGCATAATATTAAATGAAAAATCGCAAAAAAATCCTGTTTGTTTGATACACAAATTTAGGGTATTTTCTTTTGCTCAACAAAAAAATGTGCTATGACAGAATCATCTCTCTCAAATATGAAGATGGTTTATAGTTCAGCCATGTAGTAGCAACCCTGAACCACATATGGATTGTAGTTTAAAAGAAAGCTTTTTATGTTGACTTTTTTTGTTTTATTCTCCCAATTGTTCTAAATTTACATGCCATAATATTGTATATCAATACATATCATCATTCTTTGTTTGCAATAATTCTGAAAGCTATATTCAATGATTGATTCTTACTGCATATCACAACAACATAATGAAGATACAGATGTTGCTGCTATTGCTGCCAGTTTTGTCAACAGTACAGATCAGCATATTTTTCTTACAGGCAGGGCTGGAACAGGGAAAACAACCTTTCTGAAACACATTGTCAAAGATACGCATAAAAATGCTGTTGTAGCAGCTCCTACAGGTATTGCAGCGATCAATGCAGGAGGAGTTACTTTGCACAGTTTATTTCAACTTCCTTTGGGCATATTTGTGCCATCCAATCTTAATATTGACCATGGTGAACTGGATGTTGAAATCAATACCCCGTCAACCCTTATGAAGCACCTGCGCCTAAGCAAACCAAAGCGTCGAATGTTGCAACTAATGGAGTTGCTGATTATTGATGAAGTGAGTATGCTCAGGGCAGATATGGCTGATGCTATTGACATGGTGTTACGTACTATCCGGCGCCGCAGGAATGTTCCTTTTGGTGGAGTTCAACTCTTGTTAATCGGGGATATGCAACAGCTTCCTCCTGTTCTGAAACACCGCGAATGGGACTACCTTAGCCCTTATTACAAAAGCATGTACTTTTTTGATGCCATGGTTTTTGCAGATAACCAACCAGTGTTTATTGAGCTTGAAAAAATTTACAGACAACATGATGTAAGCTTTATAGCATTGTTAAATAAAGTGCGTGATAAGCAGCTTGATGCAGTTGACATTGCTGCACTCAACAAACGTTATTACCCTGAATTGACAGAGGAGCAGAAAAAAGGAGCTGTGTACCTGACAACCCACAACCGGAAAGCCGATGAGCTGAACACAAAAAAACTGGAACAACTGCCCGGCAAAGTATGGCGATACGATGCTGAAGTGGATGGTGATTTTCCTGAACGCAATTATCCCGTTGAGGAACAACTGAAACTAAAAAAAGGGGCTCAAATCATGTTTATAAAAAATGATTATTCAGGCGAACAACGCTATTTTAACGGGAAAATCGGGCACATTGCATCCTTAAGCAGAGAAGAAATCATGGTTGAATTTCCTGATGGAAGTGAGCCGGTTGTAATTGAGCCTTACACATGGGAAAACAAACGCTATACGCTGGATAAATCATCTCAGGAAATTGAAGAAAAAATCATTGGTAGTTTTGTACAATATCCCATCAGGCTTGCCTGGGCCATAACCATTCATAAAAGCCAGGGGCTGACGTTTGAAAAAGCTATCATTGATTTATCGCAGGCGTTTGCTCCGGGACAGGCTTATGTGGCACTTTCACGATTAACTAGCATGGAGGGACTGATGCTGGCAAAACCGATGCCTGATTACAGTTTAAAAGTCGATAAAGCCTTGTCTGATTTTGTTAGCCAAACCAGCGAAATCACAGAACTTAAAAGTATATTGAAAGATAAAGCATTTGATTATACCCAACGGTTTTTACTTCAGGTATTTGATTTTGGAAATATCTATTATCAACTGAACGAACATCTTAAAACCTATAATAAGGATGAAGCACGGTCTGAAAAGCAAAAACATAAAAGCTTAGTTCAAACTGCACTGAAATCTGTAAATGAAATGCAGGCTACGGCCATACGTTTTCAGAATCAGATAAAAAAACTGATGTATGACCGGGATAAAGATAAACTGGTATATCTGAAAAAAAGGGTAGAGGCTGCCAAACAATATTTTGAACCTAAGTTGCAGGAGCACATTCAACAATATAACAAAAAACAAAAAGAACTTGAGCATACAAAAGGTGCTAAACAATTTCGAAATGAGCTTGAAGATATTGAAGGTTTGTTTTTCGGTAAGGTGAAAAGCATGGTTAAGGCTATGTTGTTGCTGGATGCACTTATTGACGGAATTGAACCTGATGTAAAGAAAATTAAGGTAAATCAGAACAGGTTGCAAACAGAATACAACATGTCGAAAATCAAAAAAGAGCAAACAAAAAAGCCGGATAAAGAAGACAAAAAGAACCAGTCTCCGAGTTCAGAAATAAGCCTGCAAATGTACAAAGAAGGCAAAAAACCGGAAGAAATTGCAGCAGAACGTGGTCTGGTATTATCAACCATAGAAGGGCATCTCAGTCAGTGTGTTAGCAAAGGCCTGATTCCGGCTACGGATTTTGTCAGTGAAACCTGCATGGAGGAGGTAGCCAAAGCCTATCACTATATAGGCAGCCCCAAATTATCAGATCTCCATAAACACATGGACAATAAATACTCGTATTCTGATTTACGTTTTGCGTTATCAGGCTATTTTGCCGGATTGAAAAACGAGTAATTCTAAATATCCAAAATATCGCTGCTAATCAAATTTTTCCACAATGGATTTTATTTCTTCCACTTTTTCGGTCAGCATGTCATTGTTTATGGCTTCTGCAATCAGCCTCAGATATGGTTCGGTATTGGATGGCCTGATGTTGAACCACCAGTCCCGGTAATTCAATCTGTAGCCATCAAAATTCATGAAAGAAACTGGTTCTTCCTGTTTTATAAAGTGGTCTTTAACGGCTTCCATGGCTTCTTTTTTCTGATTGATTTTAAAATTGATTTCGCCGGAACTGTAATAGCGTGATATTTCAGAAATACGTTCTGACAGGGATATGCCTTTATCTTTGAGCTTTTTAAGCACTTGTAATACGATTAAACATGCGAGCAATCCGGAATCAGAATAATAAAAGTCTTTGAAATAATAATGGCCGGCGAGTTCCCCACCATACAAACCATCAATTTCTTTCAGTTTATTGGCAGCATAAGCACGTCCTACACGCCAGGTGTGCATGTCAATGTCATATTTACTAAGGTATTCGGCTACCGATTTAGAGGTGCGAATATCCTGAATGAGCTTTGTCCCTGGTTTTAACCGATCTTCAAAAAAATCACCAATAAAGGCGATCATAAGGTCAGGTGAAATAAATTCCGCATTTTCATCCACAAACATTACCCTGTCAGCATCTCCATCAA
>JBNGDT010000074.1:8239-11126 GCA_049975305.1 Bacteroidales bacterium
AAGATGATTCCTATGTCTGCTTTTTTTGTTTTCACCAGCTTTTTCAGGTCTCGTAAGTTCTCCGGCTTAAGCGGGTTCCCGTCATGATTGGGAAACGTACCATCTGGTTTTTCATAAATATAAGTGGGGCGTTTATTAAGCAGGTCTTTGATGAAAGGCCCGCCCATGCCATGGCTCCCATCAATGACAATGTTCAGGTCGCTGATGTCGGGTTTATATTGCCTGAGAAAATCCAGATAGGTGTCACGGTAATCCAGTGCCCTGTAAAAACCGCGTTTTTTAGCGGGAATCATATCTGCATTGTTTACAATAAGCTTTTCGATGTCTTTGAGGCCTGTATCATATCCGACAGGAGCAGCTTCCGGACCTGAAACTTTAAACCCGTTGTATTCTGCCGGATTGTGTGAAGCGGTAATTTGAACGGAGGCCGGGAATCCGTATTTGGCTGTTCCCCAATAAATCATGGGGGTGGTAGTAAGGCCGGCACCGAAAACATTGGCTCCCGCATCCATAATGCCTTCTGCAAGTGCATCAAAAAGGACTGGGGAGCTGTCACGCATGTCGTTACCGATCAATACTTTGTCGGCATTGAGAACACGCGGCAGAAAATACCCGATTTTATAGGCAAGTTCCTCATCAATATCCTGTTTGTAAATTCCCCTGATGTCGTATGCTTTGAATGCTTTCATAAATATCTGTTTTTATTGTTCGTTTTCTTTGTCATTATGTGTACGTGATTTGGGTATTAATTTTGCCAGGCCGTTTGTAAATCTGCCGGTTACTTTGCCCGGTTTACCCTTATGGCCAGCTTTGTCTTTTTCCAATGGATGACCATAAATTTCATTAACAATGCTGCTGTATTTATTTAAAATAACTTTACGTTTGAGTTTCAGGGTAGGGGATAATTCACCCGATTGCGGAGACCACTCTTCACAGACCAGCCTGAAGCGCTTGATCTTCTCATGTTCACCGAGTTGTTTGTTTACTTCATTGATTTCTTGTTGTAAACGTTGAATGATTTGTTTTTGCTGAATAAGTTCAGCGTTGTCACGGTAATGAATTTTGTGTTTGTTTGAATAAAAATGCAGATAATTAAAATTGGGAGAAACCAATGCAGAAGCAAATTTTTCATTTTCACCGATAACCATAATCTGCTCAATGAGCGAAGAGGCTTTGAATTTGTTTTCAATGACCTGGGGGGCTATATATTTCCCGGATGATGTTTTAAAGATTTCCTTTTTGCGGTCAGTAATTTGCAGAAATGTATTTTCTACAAGATGACCTACATCTCCGGTATGCATCCATCCGTTTTCATCAATCACCTGCTTGGTGCTATCGGGGTCTTTGAAATATCCATGCATGACATGGGGTCCCCTGACCAGAATTTCACCTTCATCGCTGATCTGCATTTCTGTGCCATCGAGTACAGGACCTACGGTGCCAATGCGACATAATTTCCCCCGGAAGTGATTTACTGCTATCACCGGCGAAGTTTCAGTCATCCCATATCCTTCAATCACATAAATGCCGGCAGCCCAGAAAAGTTTTGCCAGCCGTTTTTGCAGAGATGCTCCACCGGAAACAATACAAATGATATTACCCCCAAAAACAGCCTGCCATTTACTGAAAATCAGGGCTCGTGCTATGGCAAGTCGCATTTTGTACCACAATGAATTATTATCGGCTTCATCGTATTTTTCGCCCAGGCGCACAGCCCAGAAAAAGATGGGTTTTAGTGGCCAGGATAAGTCTTTTCCTTTGGCGATTATTTTGTCATAAAATTTTTCAAGCAAACGGGGAACGGTATTGAAACCGTGCGGTTTAACTTCTTGAAGGTTATTGACTATAGTGCCGAGGTTTTCAGCGTAATAAATGCTTATGCCCTTCGACTGGAAATTGTAATTCATCATGCGTTCATATACATGACACAGAGGTAATACGCCCAATACACGATGTCCTTTTTTTAGGGGGAGTATTTTTGATGTAGCCAGTGCGTTGCTTAAAATGTTTTTATGGGAAAGCATGACGCCTTTTGGGTCTCCGGTGGTTCCTGAAGTATAAATAAGAGTAAACAAATCATCAGGGTCTATACTGGCTTTAGCCTGTTCCAGTATTTCGTTGAGTTCTTTTTCGTATTCTCTGCCAAGATGAATGATTTCTACCCAGTTATTAACATCTTCAATATCATTTAATGTATAGACGTTTTCCAGGTTATCAATATCATTGATAATGGGTTGGATGCGCTTATAAAGCATTTTGTCGGATACAATGACAATCCTGGATTCGCTGTGTTTAATGATGTATTGTTGTTGTTCCGATCCAATGGTGGGATAGATTGGGACATGCACTACCCCGATCATTGACATGCCCATATCCAGAATATTCCAATGGGGGAGGTTGTTAGCAATGCTTGCTATTTTATCCCCTTTTTTAAACCCCATTTTCAGAAGTCCCAGGGCAAAGAATCTTGAATAATTGACGTAATCTGTAGCTGAGAATTTTATCCAGTTCCCTTTATTTTTGTATGCCAGTGCATCATCAAGATCATTGTATGTTGTGGAGTATTGTTCCAGTAAATCAAAAACTCTCGTTAAACTCATAATAAAAACAGAATAATTTTTAGTTGATACTGCAAATGTAATAAAAACTGTTTAACGGCGGCCTCTTTCTCCGGGGAGATCATCAAAGGGGCAGGAGCTGCAATTGATGGGATGTTTGATAAGGGTGGAGAGCCAGTAACGCCCCCCCAGGGTAAACGTAAATGTTTCCCATTCATGGCCATACATCACAGAGGCTGTGATATCCCAATGCTCGGAAAGAAAAAACTTGTATTCCAGTTCTCCCAGCACATAAAATTTATTTTCCCATTTCCCATTGAGATTAAAAT
>JBNGDT010000075.1:0-11073 GCA_049975305.1 Bacteroidales bacterium
ATATAATATTCTACTTTTTATTAGTCAAGAGAAAATAAGTTGCTAACTTTTGCAACGTTTGAGGTAGGTTTTACATTAAATATTCTTCCGAAGTTAGTCCTGAAATATCAAATGTGTCATTTACATCTACTGTTTACAGACATCTAATGTTGGTTGGCCATCCCAGTTTTTCAGTCGCGTGCATGTTATATGATAATAAAGAGTGGAATTTCCTATAAATTGGACGTTGTTATTGTCAATTTCCCATGATGAAGCATACCTGAGAGTGAAAGAGAATATCCCGCATAAATGTACTGCCTCTCATCAGTTCAAGGTGTTTGCCCAAAAAGCCGGGTTGTCTGATGATATCACTTTCCACAGCCTGAGACATACCTTTGCCGTACGACACTGGGTAGAACACCGGGATATTGTCAGGGGGCAGTTCAAAATGCACCGGAAAAGTGCCCGCTGGCCGGAGTGTGAATTTTTCTTTTAAACAGGTACACTTTTATGTGACCATTGATAAACCACTATACTAATCCTATCAAAAGCTTATCGTTTTTTTAATAAAACTACATTAAACCAATTTTTATTATCACTGAATATTTTCAAAATATGAAATCCCAACTTCTCCGATAATTCCAATATAATTTCATCATCAAATTTATACGAATTTTCTGTATGGATTCGTTCACCCTTCCTAATAACTATTATTTCCTGGAAAAAACGGCTTTTTATTGAAACATCACAGACAGCTTCCAAATGCATTTCGACGCGCTTTTGAGACTCATTATAATAGGCGATATGCTTAAAATCAGTGATTCTTAAATTTGTCCCACACAGATCATTAACCACATTCAATATATTGAGATTAAACCTGGCTGTTATACCCTGTTTGTCATTATAGGCTGCTTCAAGCGTTTGCCGGCTTTTTATTGTATCGATTCCAAGAAGAAAAAAATCATCTTCTTTCATGATTTGCTTTATTTTATGTAGAAAACTGAACCTTTGTTCACTATGAAAATTGCCAATAGTACTGCCCAGAAAGCAAAATAACTGATTGTTATTTCCCTGTATAACATCTAATTGGTGCATGAAATCAGCAACAATACCTTGAATTGTTATTTCGGGATATATTTTAAGTAATTTTTTAGCTGCCTGTTGAATAGCTGATTTGCTGATATCTACCGGATAATAAACCAACGTATCCCTATACTGTTTAGGTATATGGCTTATAATTAAGGATATCTTTGAATAATCGCCACTGCCCAATTCCCAAATATTCAAATTTTTAAAATCCGGAATAAAATCCAAATCCAAATTTTTTAAAATCTGTTTTTCAGTTCTCGTTGGATAATATTCAGGCAGCTGTGTTATTTTTTCAAATAATTCTGATCCTTTTGAATTATAAAAATATTTACTTGAAATATTTTTCTCTTTTGAGGATAAACCAGCAAATATCTCATTTCTGATTTCATTGACACTATACTTATGAAGATAACTTTTTATTGCAATTTTATGAATCATTTGTTTGAAGGCACTCCTGTTTCAAAAGGATTTGCAGGATCATTGCTCCACTCAAACCAGCCCCCATCAAAGACCGACACTTTAGGCCAACCCATCAACCATGCGTTAAACCATGCTTCGCTACCACGCCAGCCTGTACCACAATAAAAGGCAAGATGTTTATCGGGGGTAATGTTTGATTCTCTCCAAATTGCTTCAATTTCATGATATTCACGTGTGGTATAATCCGGGTTACGGTAGTTTTCCATGTGATAGGCATCGCTTCCGCAATCGGCAAATACTGCCCCGGGGATACGTCCTTTGGCTTTAATGTAATTGTAACCGCTCACTTCACCGATATATTCAGGATAGCTGCGTACACAAACCAGTTCGGCATCGGATGCTTTCAGAATATCTTTTGCTTCATCAATATCCACAAATAACTCTGGTTTTTGCGGAATTTCTACTCCAAAATCGGTAACCGGTCTTTTGGAGACATCTTCCTTATCAATCTGAAAACCGGCATCTTTCCATGATTGAAATCCACCATTGAGTACCCTCACATCTTTTACCCCGGCATACATCATAATCAGGGCATTTCGGATGGCTCCGATATCCCCGGCGGCACTGCCGGGAAATTCATCGGCATTGTCGGGAAACATAAATTTGCCATACAATACAACCGTTGTATCTGACGTAATACCATGCTTTTCTAACGCAATTTTAAGCTCGTGTGGAGAGCGGCGGTTCCATGTTTCGGGAGCTTCTAATGCCAATGTGTCCATGTCAATTGCACCCGGAATATGTCCGCTCAAATAAGCATCGCGGTTACGATAGTGAGCGTGTACCACAACATATTTATCATGATGATAATGAGGCGGTTTTTGGCCTGAAATCAGTTGGTTTACCCATGCTGCCGAGACTAAATATTTATACTTTGGTAAATGTTCCATGGGCAAGTTCCCGTTTGGATCCCATTCATCCATGTAATGATTGTATAGACAGATATTGTTATACCCTGATTCTTGGAAAAACCGTGCAACATGGAAACTCTCTTTTTCGGTGTACCCATACAGGATCAATGCATCATCCGGCGTAATCTTTTTATGACGGACAATATCAATCCAGTCTATGTATCGGGTCCACTTGAGAGGAAGGGATTTTGCTCCCCTGATATGTCCCCCCCGCTTTTCACCCTGAAGTTGCCAGCCATTGTAGGCATTGACAGAGCGAACATCAATTAGTTTTGCTTGCCTGTTTTCCACAAGCGTTTTTAACGTTTCAGTTGAAATTTCTTTGAATTTTGTCATTATTAGTTACTATAAATTGTTTAAAATATCCTCGATTGTTGAACGCTTTTTGTAATCTGGGTCGAAATGTCGCCATTTGATTAGCCCGTCGGTGCCGATAATATAAGTTGCCGGAATGGGCAAGCGTTGCGTATCGTCTGAATGTGTTTGTTTTAGTTTAGCACCTAGAACAGTGTTGTAGATTACAAGGGTTGTGCTGTCGGGGCGAAAACTTACTTCATAAGCATCTGCTATCTTATAATCTTCATCGTAAAGCAAGGTGAATGTTGCGCCGGTTTTGTCTGCCATCGTATCAAGGTACTCCGGTTTTTCGGGTGATACAGCTATTACAGTGGCTCCTTTTGCCTCAATTTCTTTCAGGTTTTCCTGTAAAGTTTTGATATGTTTATTGCATATCGGACACCAAAAACCGCGATAAAAGATCATGACTACCGGACCGTTTTTCAACTCTTGCTCTAAGTTAAACAATGTTGAATCCTGATTAAGGGCTTCAAATTTTGGCGCTACTGCCCCAATTTGCAAGCCTTTACGCTCTTTTGCTTTTGGGAATTTCTGTGCATTGTTTTTCATAATTGTTCCTGTTAAAATTAATAAATATACTATTTTAATTGTTTTCATACTACTTTTTTTAAATTGTCGTATGTAATTTTATTTCCTGACATTTTGTAATTCTCAATTTAGAAAAATACACACAAAATATATGTTACGGCTTCGTAAGTCCTTTTTCATGTTCTTTGTGTGTAATGTTTCCCTAATCTAAGTCAAAAGCGGGTCGGCTTTAATTTCTACCAAAGCAGGTCCTTCATAGGCTAATGCCTTTTTTACCGCACTTTCCAACTCTTCACGCTTGGTTACTCTAATTCCCAAACCACCGCAGTTTTCGGCATATTGGGCAAAATTCGGATTGTTCAAACTTGTTTGCCAAACAGGCATTTTTATGTCGCGTTGTTCTTTTGATATTTTACCTAATTCATTGTTGTTTAATAAAATATGTGTAATATTCATTTTGTGCAATATAGCGGTGTTAAATTCGGCCATGTATTGCCCGAAGCCGGCATCGCCGCTTATTGATACAATCGGTTTTTCTGGCATGGCATAATAAGCACCCATGGCTGCCGGAAAACCAAACCCGATGCTGCCCAGATATCCCGACAGAATAACTCGTTGGTTTTTACATTCAAAATACCGTCCGAACGAATACGTATTGTTTCCCACATCGAGACCAATTATTGCATTTTCGGGTAATATGTTGCTCAGTTTGTTGAATATAAATACAGAATTTAAGCCGTTTTTGCCAATTTCTTCTGCCATTTGAGCCTTTTGGGCTTTCCAGTCGGCTTTGCGTCTGGCAATTTGTTCGGTTGTAATAACTGATTGTGAATTATCAGCTAATTTTTTTGTAAATAATTTTACGGTAATGCCTGCATCGCCAAAAATAGGGTTGTCAACAGCGTGAAATTTTGCCAATGCCATCTGCTCATTATCTACCTGTATTATCGGCTTACTTTTATCAATTCCGGTATGTTGCGAAAACGATGAACCAAAAACAATAAGCAGATCGGCAGTATTCATAAAATGTGCCGAGAGTGGTGTACCGCTTTTGCCCAGAACACCAACAGCCAGCGGATGTTCATCAGAAATCTGACCTTTTGCTTTGAAAGTGGTAAGTATCGGGGCTTTCAGTTTTTCGGCAAACTCAATAATTTCGGGCATATTGTTTCGTGCACCGTAGCCCACAATTATAGCCGGCTTTTGTGTTTTCCAAATGCGATACATGGCTTCGTTTACAGTATCTTCGGACGGTGTGATACGGATGTCGGCAAGTCGTCCGGCAGGTTCGCCGGGTGCTTGTATTCCTGCATCGAGTTTTTGCACATCGTCGGGTATAATCAGGTGTGAAACGTTGCGCTGTATAATGGCGTTTTTCATGGCAAGCGATGTCATTTCGGCATGTTTGCTGTCGGGCAAAACAATTTTACTGAATGGTGCAACTGCCTGAAATGCCTCGTGCAAATCAATTTCCTGAAATGAGCCCGGCCCAAAGAATTGCGTATTTACTTGTCCGGTAACAGCCAATACAGGTGTACGATCAACGTGTGCATCCCACAAGCCAGTCAATAAATTGGTAGCACCCGGACCTGCAATGGTGAAGCACACTGCCGGTTTTCCCGAAATTTTTGAGTAAGCCGAAGCTGCAAAAGCCGCCGCGCCTTCGTGCCTGATGCCAATGTATTTGATGTTTCCCTTTTCTTCTTGCTTACGGAAGGCTTCTGCCATACCGAGGTTGGAATGCCCTACCATTCCAAAAACATGCTTTATACCCCAGTTTACAAGCGTTTCGGCTATAACATGGCTTACTGTCCATGCCGATTTTTCAGGCGGTGCTATTTCAAGGTAAATGCCATCATTGCGTACCTCGGTTTTAAATGATTTAAGGTCAGCATCGTGCCCTAATGATTTCCCGCTCACGGGGTCGAAGGGATGTCCATGCCAGGGGCAACGAATGATGTTGTCCTCAATTTTTGCGTCAATCAAAGGGCCGCCCTGATGAGAACAAATGCCTTCTACTGCACCATAATTTTCGTTAATTCGTGAAAGCAGAATTTGCTGATTGTGCAGGTTCAGCTTTTTGGTTTGTCCGCTTTTCAATTCGTCTGTTTCTGCTACTTTTACCCATTCAGGGGCTTTGGGTTGGCTGTTTTTGGCAGATGCTGAAATGGTTATTGCTTCATCGTCTTTAAAAGCGGCGTACCAGTGTGCACCGTCGCAACGGGGTTTATTACCCGAATGTCCGCAGCGGCAAAGTGTGTAATGTTCTGTTGAAGCATCATCACCCAAATCGGTATTTTCAATTTCAATACCTCCCCGCACATAATAAGGACCGTTTTTAGAGATGTGAATTTCTTCATCGCTGAAAAAGACGTTGGTTTCCTGTTTGTTTTCCGAATAGCTGAGCGCACCCGAAGGACACATTTTAATAATGCGTTTTATCTCTTCAATATCGGCGCCTTCGGGGTCAATCCACGGTTCGGTTCCCATACGAAAAACACCGGGTAAATTATCGGTACAAAAGCCTGCATGTGAACAAATTCCGCGATTGTCGTGAATGGTAATTCTACTTCCTTTGTAGGTCTCTTTTTTATCGGGAACCCTATTTTCGTTTTTCTCATCGGTAAAGCTGATACTAGCGTGTGTGCCGTCGCAAAAAGGTTTATTTTTTGACGCACCGCAACGGCAAAGTGCCATAGTGGATTTTATGTCGATGGTTTCGCCCCGCGAATTTGTGAATTTTTTGAGGTATTTTACTCGTAACGGCCCGTTTTTCAGGGGCTTTATTATGCCTTTGTTATTATTCATATATTTTTCTTTTTCGATTTAATTTTACACATGCTCAATATCTGTAAATTGCGAAACAACCAAACTATCGGTTACTATATCGTTTACGGTTAGTTTATGTATAGCGTTTACGCCGTTGGTGCGGGCAAACACTTTAAGTTCCTCGTTGGTGGCTTTATAGAAATTCACAAAACCCTGTACACCTTTTTCGGGGACGAAAAGTTGTCGCAGTTGTTCGTTTTGGGTGGCTATGCCTGCCGGACAAGTGCCTGTATGGCAAACGCGCGCTTGTATACAACCGATCGCTACCAGCGAGGCGGTGGCCAAAGCAACGGCATCAGTGCCCAGTGCAATGGCTTTTGCAATGTCGGCGCTTGTGCGAAAGCCCCCGGTAATACAGAGTGTTACTTTGCTATTAACCTTGTCAAGATATTTTCGGGCGCGGCGAATGGCAAATATGGGCGGAATGCCCACGTTGTCTTTCAGAAATGTAGGCGAAGATCCGGTTGCGCCACCGCGACAGTCGATGGTAATGAAATCGGGTTCGGCTTTCAGGGCAAATTCAATATCTTCTTCAATATGGCCCGATGCGAATTTAATCCCTACGGGTTTTCCGCCGGTAATTTGGCGAATGTGCGCTACTTTTTTTTTCAAATCTTCGAGATTTTCTACGCCTGAAAGTCTGCCGGGCGAAATGCTGTCTTCACCTTTTTCCAAACCGCGAATTTTGGCAATTTCATCGGTAACTTTGTGTCCGGGCAGGTGTCCGCCCAATCCGGGTTTTACGCCTTGTCCTATTTTGATTTCAACTGCATCGGCTTGTTTAATGGATTCATCCTTATGAGAAAAAGCGGCTGTTCCCAATTCGTAGATAAATTTTTCAGCCGCGTTACGCTCATCGGCGAGTAAACCTCCCTCGCCAGAGCAGGTTGCCGTACCGACCATTGATGCTCCTTTTGCCAATGCAATTTTAGCTTCGCGTGAAATGGCACCAAAGGACATGTGGGATACATAAAAGGGCATATCCAATTCAAGGGGTTGTTTTGCTGTTTTGCCGATAATGGTTTTGGTATTGACCCGTACATCTTCATTAAGTGGCATTTTATGCAATTGTGCCCCTTTAAAAACCAGCATATCGAGTGTGGGAAATTCGCGCAAAGTGGACATTGCTGAATTTTCGCTTTTGCCGGTTTGTGCCAGTTTTTGAATTTCGGCGACTTTTTCGTTTTGGTTTAGTCCGATATTTTTAGCTTGGCCTTCATCACGAAATTTTGTGTACCAATGCTGACCATCGCAAAAAGGCTTATTTTTCGAATTTCCACAACGGCAAAGGGCATAATGCTCTTCCGATTCAGGATAGTCTTCATCCTCCAGTTCAATGCATCCTTTAATAAAATAGGGACCATCTTCCGTGATTTTTATTTGGGGTGTATCTGAAAATTTATCATATTTTACCCCGCCGATAGAATAACTTAAAGCACCCGAAGGGCATTTTTCAATTGTTTCAATTATTTTTTCAACCGGTTCAGCATCGGCATCAATCCAAGGTTCAGTACCCATACGGAATACTTTGGGAAGCCCGTCGGTACAATACCCTACGTGAGCACAAATTCCACGATTGTCATGAATAATAATTTTTTCACCCACGTAGTCATCTACTTTGCGCGGCGGACGTCCCTCTTGCTTTTTATCTGTCCAGCCTATTTTACCATGTGTCCCATCACAAAAGGGTTTGCTCTTAGAATGCCCGCAACGGCAAAGAGGAACAGTTTTATCCACATGAGGGACCATGTTTCCTGTCGACTGCGTAAGGGATTCTACGCCGGATACTACCAGGGGGCCGTTCAGCGAGGTAGTGATCGTCCCTTTTTTACCCATATAATCACCTCTAATATTTATTAATATGAAATTATTTCGCAAAATATCATTTTAGTGCTTTAATGATACATGCCCTTCCTTAATATACTACATTAATTTTTTAATTTAAAGTATTATAAACTTATTATAGTCTGGATTTTTATTCTACGGTCACAGATTGATAAAGGAACTGACCCAATCATTATTGGGATTGTTGATAATTTCGGAAGGAGTATCAAACTGAATGAGCCTCCCATCCCGCATCAAAGCAACCCGGTCGCCAAGTTTTAATGCTTCCTGAAGGTCGTGTGTTACCATAATAAAGGTTATTCCCAAATCTTGATGCATGGCTTTGATCTCATTTTGAAGCTTTTTACGAGTTATATTATCCAGGGCGCTGAAAGGTTCATCGAGTAAAATGATCTTCGGTTTAACGGCAAGTGCGCGTGCGATCCCGACGCGCTGTTGTTGCCCGCCGCTAAGCTCCCCGGGATAGGCGTGGAGTTGGCGCTGATCAAAGCCCATCATATCCCCCAGTTCTTTCACACGCCGTTCGCATACTTCCTTCTTTTCCCCCGATATATGCAGAACAAACGCTATATTTTGTTTGATGTTAAGGTGAGGAAAAAGGGCACCCTGCTGGATAACATATCCGATTTTCCGCCGGAGCAGTATGGGATCCCATGAGAAAATATCTTTATTCATTAAACTGATTTTACCCTCGTTGAAATCCGTCATGCGGTTGATTAATCTCAATAAGGTGGTCTTTCCACATCCGCTGGGTCCGATGACAGTTACAAATTCTCCTTCTTGAATTCCAAGAGAAACATTGTTAACAACCGGAGCACCTTCTACGTAAAATTTTGTGATATTCTGCATTTCTATGATATTATTTTTCATCAGAACCTTACCGTAAATTATCTTATCAGATTATTGTCTCTTAAAAATGATCTCGCGGTCTCTATCGGAGATTGTTGAAGGATTTCAACGTTATAATTAAGCTGAAGCATTGTGCTGTCACTGATCAGATTCTGCAACTGTATTAACAGATCTTCAAGTTCAGGATAATTTTCCAATGTCTGCCGGCGTATTACTATACCGGCTTCATAGGCGGGGAAAAAGGAACGATCGTCTTCCAATACCCGTAAATTCATTTTTCGTATCCTGGAATCAGTGGAAAAAGCATTGATGACATCTACTGTTCGATTCTCCATCGCCTGAAATTTGAGATTTATATCAAGCTCCACAACGTTTTTGAATTGCAGCCCATATGTGGTTTGAAGTCCCTGCAGTCCGTCTTCCCTTTCAAAAAAATCGAATTCGGCACCGAAAATATAATGCCGGCTTTTTCGGGAAAGGTCCGTATATGTAATAATATTCTGTTCCGTAGCTTCTTCCTCGCGCATTGCAAGCGTAAACGTATTATTAAATCCTAAACGACAGACCCAGGTGAGGTCAAATTGATCTGAATATATGTTCCGAAGACGGTAATACAGGGTGTCGGGATCAATTCTTTTATCCCTTTTTAAAATATAAAGCCAGGCCGTTCCTGTGTATTCAGGATAAATATCTATGTCCCCGGAAAGCATAGCCGGATGGATAACCGACGCCCCCCCCGCCATACCGAATTTGCGTTTGACGGATATGCGGGTATTTTCTTCGATTAGAGTGGATATGATCTCTCCCAAAACATACTGTTCAGCAGTCGGTTTAGTTGCTACTACGATCGTACGTTTCTGCTTCGGAGCGGGATCAAAGAGGATCGGTAATATAATAAAGGCCGTTATCAAAACGAGAAAGGAAAAGAGAATAATCCGAGTTTTTTTTCGTTTGGATAACACGCGTTCCTTTGTGGACTTTTCCCATAATCCAAGGATTAGATCTGCAACCAGGGCGAGTACGGCTACCAAAAAAGACCCCAGTAATATCATAGATGTGTTGTTTGTATTGATTCCGCGATATATCGCCTGTCCCAATCCGCCGGCTCCGATAAAAGATGCAAGTCCGCCCAAAGCAATTGTCATGACGACCATGGTTCGCAATCCGCTTAAAATGGTAGGAAATGCCATCGGCCATCGCACACGGAAAAATACCTGGTAAGGAGTAGCTCCCATACTTGTTGCGGCATCTAACAGAACGGGGTTCACATTGTTAAGTCCCGTAAAGGTATTTCGTATAACAGGCAGCAATCCATAAATAACCAGAACAGCCAGGGCGTTTGTGTAGCCGATACCTGCCAGCGGGATAAACAATCCGAACATGGCTATTGCGGGTATGGTATAAAGAAAGTTAACAACACCAAGCACGATCAAGCGTAACCGTGCTTTATGAAGGATTATTATACCCGTTCCGATACCTATAATCGCGATAATCGTAATAGCTGTCAGACTTAATAAAATATGCTGAACCAAAAGATCGTAAAAATAGTCTTTTCGTTCAATGAGTGTTGATAAAAGGTTTTTTATAATATCCATGTTTTCTCATATTGCAGTTTAAAAATATTCGCATGCTACATATAAAATACACTAAAATCTGTTCAGAATACAAGCTGATTAAGAAACATAAGTGGCAAATTTCCTTTAGGTGGATTAATTGCTGATTCGGATATATATAGTAATACCATCAATTGCTTTTGGGACATAGAAATTTCAAATCAAAATAGTAGTGCAGGTGGTTTTGGGATAACTTCAGCAGAAATGAAAACCCCATCTACATTTATCGAAGCCGGATGGGTCTTTAAAAAAGATAATAACGATGGATTTTGGAATATCAGAGAAGATCGAAATAACGAATATCCATTTCTTTACTGGCAATACCCAAATGATCCTTATTATGTAGATATTCAAGATATATGTTTACCCAAACACTATTCATTAAATTCAAATTATCCAAATCCATTTAATCCAACCACAACAATAGAATACAGCCTTCCTGAACAAACAGATGTAAAACTTATCATCTACGACATAAAAGGAAACACCATCAAACAATGGACTTATCCCAGTCAAAACGCAGGATACTATTCTGTCATCTGGAATGGAACAAACAACTTGGGAAATCAAATTAGCACCGGTATCTACTTTTA
>JBNGDT010000076.1:0-11059 GCA_049975305.1 Bacteroidales bacterium
ACCTACAGGGCATTGAAAAATCGCTTTTCCCCTACGGTGTTGATACAATTCACATCGCTGACGATAAACGCCTGAAACATTATTTGACACTGCCTTTTACAAGGATTTCGGTTGATGTTATCAATAAACAAAAACCACAGATTGTGCTGCTCGGAGCAACCACCACAGGACGTGACCTTGGTCCCCGTGTTTCCAGTAAATTAAAATCAGGACTTACAGCAGATTGTACCGAGCTTGTTATTGGTGACCATTATGACAAAAAATCGGAAATTGAATATAAAAATCTGCTGTACCAAATTCGCCCGGCTTTTGGTGGCAACATAATTGCAACCATCATCAACCCCAATAAACGTCCGCAGATGGCAACGGTACGTGAAGGCGTAATGCGCAAAGAAATCTATGACCCCGCTTATAAAGGCACAGTAAACACCATTGATACCGTTTCATTATTGGAGGATGAGGAATTTGTTGTTGAGATTATAGAACGCCATATTGAAGAAAGCAAAATTAACATCAAAAATGCCCCTATCATAGTGTCAGGGGGCTATGGCGTAGGGTCAAAAGAAAATTTCAAATTGTTGTTTGACCTGGCAAATGTGTTGGGTGCCGAAGTAGGTGCTTCAAGGGCTGCTGTGGATGCAGGTTTTGCTCCCCACGAAAGACAGGTAGGGCAAACCGGTGTTACGGTCAGACCTAAGTTGTACATTGCATGTGGTATTTCAGGACAGGTTCAACATACCGCCGGCATGAAAGAATCTGCTATGGTCATTGCCATCAATAACGACCCTGATGCTCCAATCAATGAAGTGGCTGATTACGTCATCAACGGCGATCTGAATACGGTCATTCCGAGAATGATTGAAGCATATCATAAAAATACCAAGTAAGTAAATCAACCCGGATAAACCGTGAAGTTCAAAAATTTAAAACTCAAAATAAATGCTAAATAATAAGTACGAGATATTTGAAATATAATTCTGAATTTTATGTTACTAAAAATATTTTGAACAATGGCTAATTTTTATACCGATAACAAAGATTTACAATTTCATTTGAATCATCCCCTGATGGAAAAAATCGTCAGCCTGAAAGAAAACAATTACAAGGATGCTTCCGAATATGATTATGCTCCTGCAGATTTTGAGGATGCCATTGACTCCTACGAGAAAGTGCTTGAGATCATTGGTGAAATCAGTGGCAACGTGATTGCAGAAAACGCAGAATCGGTTGACCAGGAAGGTGCACATCGCAAAGGCGATAGGGTTTATTATGCGAAAGGGACACAGGAAAACCATGATAAACTGGTGCAGGCCGATGTTATAGGAATGTCGCTGCCGCGCAAATACGGTGGGCTCAATTTTTCTATGGTTCCTTATGTGATGTCTGCTGAAATTGTCAGCCGGGCCGATGCCGGATTTGCCAACATCTGGGGATTGCAAGATTGTGCTGAAACCATTCACGAATTTGCTGACGAAGAGATAAAACAGGCTTTCCTGCCACGTTTTAACAAAGGGGAAACTGCTTCTATGGCCTTAACCGAACCGGATGCCGGTTCTGACCTTCAGCGAGTTGCACTCAAGGCAACGTACAGCGAAAAAGACGACACATGGTACCTCAATGGGGTAAAACGCTTTATTACCAACGGCGATGCTGAAATTACCCTGGTGCTGGCAAGGTCAGAAGAAGGCACTCATGATGGCCGCGGACTCAGTCTGTTTGTGCATGATAAAAATGATGGTGGTGTGAAAGTACGCCGCATTGAAAATAAACTTGGCATCAAAGGCTCTCCTACCTGTGAGCTGGTGTTCAAAGATGCACCTGCCAAACTTATCGGTAATCGCAGGATGGGACTGATAAAATACGTCATGTCACTGATGAATGGAGCACGCCTGGGGGTTGCAGCTCAATCCGTCGGCCTTGCCGAAGCAGCGTTGAGAGCAGGTGAAAAATATGCTTCTGAACGCATGCAATTTGGCAAAACAATCATTGATTTTCCTGCCGTGTACGAAATGCTGGCAAACATGCGTGCAAAAACCCATGCAGCCCGTGCCCTTCTTTATGAAACAACAAGGTTTGTGGATGTGTATAAGAACTACATGTATCTAAGCGCAGAACGGAATCTGGAACCCGAGGAACGCAAGGAAATGAAAACTTACAACCGGCTTGCAGATGCCTATACTCCCCTGTCTAAATTGTTTGCCAGCGAATATTGCAACGAAATTGCTTATGATGCATTGCAAATTCACGGTGGCGCCGGATACATGAAAGATTTTCCCATAGAACGTTTGTACCGGGATGCCCGCATTACAAACATCTACGAAGGTACTTCCCAACTGCAGGTAGTTGCCGCCATTCGCGGGGTAACCACCGGGTTATTTTCCAAACAAATGGACGTCTATGCAGCCGGAAACTACCCCGGGCGGTACAATGCTCAACTGGATGTACTCAAAGACCTGAAAGATGGGTACGAAAAGGCCTATAAATGGGTTGATGAACAAAACGATAAGATTGAAGATAACAACGATTTCTTCGATTTTCATGCACGCCGCCTGGTTGAAATGGCCGGTAACATCATTATGACCTACCTGCTGCTGAAAGATTCCATCCGGGATAATAAATATTACCACCCGGCAAACCTCTTCCTTAATATAGCAAAATCAGAAAATACCAAACATCTTGACATGATTTATTCAGTAGATTATGAAGAAATGTTGAAGTACAAGGCTTAAAACGAACGCCCAACTATACACAAGGGCTTTAGCCCTTTCCTTATTCCCCCGCCCTTCAGGTGGTGGAAAAAAATTGATAAGCTGTGCTTCAGTTTAAGCTGTCAGCCATTTTATTCATCTGGTTCCTGCATTATCGGTGGGTTAAACTGGAACTCCTGCATCAATGCCGGATTTTTTGTATTAAAATAGTCAAGTGTTTTTATTACTTTGTCGGGTTTGATGTCTTTGGCCCGGATGATTCCTTTTTTATCCAGAATAAACATACGTGGTGTTTTATGCAGACCGTAGTTTTTCTTCATGTGATATTCCTTACCGGGATTCCAGACATTGAGCCAGTTAAAATCATATTTTTCAATCAGATTCAACCAATTTTCACGATTATCACCAAGAAACACAGCAAGCACTTCTGCATTTTTGTTTTTAAGGGTAGGATACACATCATGCAATTGCCTGCTTTGCTGAATACACACATCACATTTATCATCCCAAAACCACAAAATGGTATATTCTTTACCCTGTATTATTGGTTGATGATCATTTCCATCTGCATCAGGCAAACTAAAATGAGCAGCCTCCATACCCACCAGGTTATTGCGCCGTTGTTCAACCCTGGTTTCAAGCATACCCGTAATGTCAGCGGAAGCCCATGGCACCTTATTTTTGCTAAAATAAGAATCATACAGGAAGACCAATATCCAATCCGCACCGATGACACCGGGAGCATTGTAAAAATCAACAAGGAACCCCATTACATAGCGATAAGCCGTTTCAGAAGCCGAAGCTTTGCTAAGCAAATTATCAATCATGTTTTGAACATCTTCTTTATTTTGGGGGTCATGGTTGATAAAATACCGGCAATATTGCTCCAGTTTCTGATGAAAAACGTATTCAGGCGTATTGAACACACCCGGTTCAGCAAAATTGATGTGATCAAAAAAATGATCCTCGTACCAATTGAAATACTTCTCAGGGTACATACCCTGCAAGGCTTTCACCTCCGGCGGTGCCATCACGGGTATCAATGCTTTCACAATATCGCCCAGCAGCACCCCTTCGAACAAGGATGAAATGCTGTCATAATAGTGCTTACGCTCATTAGATAAACTATCAAGGCGCTTGTTTACCTGATCAAGTGCCTGCCGGTCATTTCGTCGTTCATAGAATTTTTTTTCCACTTGTAGCTGGTGTCCTTTTTTGTTAAAGGCAGCCATGCGTTTTTGAAACTCTATAAAAGCCTGATTTTGAAAACTGCCATTCTGCTTAAGCGAATCGAGGATATGAAACTGCCATGTTGACACAAATAAATTCTGGTCTTCGTCAATAAGAATATCAAAATTTGCAGCAGAAGGAAAAACAACGAAATACACACCATGCTCAAGTTTTTCCGGGCCTTCAAATACAGCGAGCCCTGTTTTATCAGTTACTGCAGTATCAACAACAAAAGCATCGGGCCCTGAATGCCTGCCGAGTCGCAATTCCTGTTCCGGCAAATCATATATCTGCACCTCGATACGGTATCCTTTTGCCGTTTGAATGAAAACAAAAAAAATACAAATGAAAGATGCCGGAAAATGTTTACTCATCACCGGCATTTTCTTCTTTTTCTTTTTGCCTGCGTTTATAATCATATTTTATAAATTCTGGCACATATTCAACATCTATACGCTTGGCAATAATACGTTTATCTTTATCCAGGATATAAATAACCGGTGTGGAATATATATCGTAATTGTTCCTGAAATTTGTTCTGCCATACGGGTCATAAACATTTACCCAATCGTACATTTCATGTTTTTCGATGAATTCCGTCCATTCTTGCTTCTTCACCTGTGTATACATTGCAAAGACTTCCACATTGGCGTCCTGCAAGGTATCCTGGTATAATTCATACAATCGGGGAACAATTTTTTTACAATGCCCGCAACCGGGTTCATAAAAAACCAGTACAGTATAATCAGCATCTATCTGGTGAAGGGATGCAAAATGACCATCCCAGGTTGGGACCTGTTTAATATCGGAAGCCACCCTGCCCAGTATATTGGGTGATATTTTTATTACCCGTTCCCTGATTTTTTCAATCAGTGTAGAATCAGCCCAATCGGCTTCTCCTGAGAGATACCATGTTTCTGCAATATCCACAAACACTTCATCCATTCCCATGATTTTGGATGTCTCAAAATAATTCAACAGATGAGATGTCATGTATCGAAACACATCGTAATTGGCTTTCTGCGCTTCAGCAATCAGCTTATTTACAACAGGCAGGATGGAATCTGCTATCGGAGGCATCATTTTTTTGAAAAAATAATCAAGTTTTGATTCCAAAATGGGTGTGCGTAATAAACCGGGTTCTGATAAATCAATGTTATCAAAATAATGGTCACGCAAATACCGGTACTGAAATGTAGAGTCTAAAATGTTTCCTTCTTCATCTTTTGGGGGCTCGGGAATTTCCGGTTCCAGGATGGCATTCACAATGCTTCCGAAAAGCGTTCCTTCGTTTTCTTTTGCTACCTTCTTCATGTAGGCTTTGCGTTCTTCACTGATTTCTCCCAGCTTATCCTTTATTTCTTTTGCTTCTTCCGAATCCTTTTCAAGGGAATCAAGTTCAGCCTGGTATTCTCTTATTTTCGTTTGCAAATCAGACATTTTCCGCTGGTAGGCATTAAACACCTCATTGGCTTCTGAGCCTTTTATTTTCATATTGGAAACAAAATCCTCTGTATCTGTTTCGATGGAAAACTTCTGATCATCGCCAATAAGCATTTCGAAATAGGCATTTTTTTCCGATGGCATGACAAGAATGTAAATCCCCCTGTCCAATGCTTCATCCCCCTCAAACACGGCTCGTCCCTTTTCATCGGCCATTGCCGTATCCACCACATACTTCTTTTGACCAAAATGATGCCCCAGTAACATGGTTGTATCAGACACACCATGAACCTGAATTTCAATTTTATACCCTTGCGCAAAAATACCTGTACTCACAAACAACAGGAAAACAATTCCCCATAAATTCATTCTTT
The DNA here is from genome assembly GCA_049975305.1 of Bacteroidales bacterium. Classification (GTDB taxonomy): domain Bacteria; phylum Bacteroidota; class Bacteroidia; order Bacteroidales; family ML635J-15; genus JAQIBY01. The sequence continues at coordinate 5,756 of JBNGDT010000076.1, forward strand.
TACTCATCATTTCAAGTATATTTTGTTATTAAGACAATAATGCAAATTTACTAAAACTTATGTGTTTAAAACAAAATCGGACACCATTTCGTTGCCCAAATCTCAAAATATCCTGTTTATATCTTATCAATAATATTCGTGTACTATTTGGCAAAATATTTGAGTTTTCACTGTCCGTCCCTGACTGCCGTCAGGCGAGCGGTTTATCCTGTTTAGGCAATCAAACATCATTCCAAATGTGCAGGTAACGAAAAAACATTCTCACTTATATTTTGTTTTGTTTATGACATTATAATAAAGTATTACGTACTTTAGAGCGATGGAAGAAAATCCTCACATACAAAAAAAACGGTTTCGCCTTTCCGTGTTTGTCAGTCTGATGCTGGTGGTATTGATGTGGGCTTTGCATTTACTTAACATCAGTATGGATATGGATTTGGTCCGTTTTGGTGTGTATCCGCGTGAAGTGTCGGGATTATGGGGTATTTTACTATCCCCCCTGCTTCATGGCGACTGGCAGCACCTTATTGCCAACAGTATGAGTTTTGTGGTATTGGCCACAGGTTTGTTTTATTTTTATCCCAAAATCGGGTACCGGATATTTGCTATTTCATGGATTACAGTAGGAATAGTGGTATGGATCATGGCACGGCCATCTTACCATATTGGTGCCAGTTGTGTTATTTATGCCATGGCCGGATTTTTATTTCTTTCCGGGATTATTCGTAAAGATTACAGGCTGATGGCTGTTTCGCTCATCATCGTGTTTATGTATGGTTACATGATATGGGGTATATTCCCTGGCAAACCCGGCGTCAGTTGGGAAGGGCATTTTGCAGGCTTGTTTATAGGGTTTTTACTTGCCTGCTTTTACCGGAAACAGGGTCCAAAAAAGCCTATTTATTCATGGGAAACTGAAGAAGATACCGAAGAAGAAGAAGAAAAAAAACTTCCCGACAGAGAGCTGCCATACGGCTACCATGCAAACCAGACCTATTGGTTTGAAGACGTTGAAATACATTATCCCGGGTATGATGAGGATAGTGATGAAAATCCCAAACACAAAATCCAAAGTTCAAAAACTTGTCCGGAGTAACGAAGTAAAGAAGTAATGAAGTAAAGACGGATAAATCCCAATTTCTAAATGCCAATTTTTTCATAATTTTAGCTGCATTTCGACATAGCTCAATACATCGCACCCGGCATAGCACAAGCTACCCTTCGGCGTCGCCAAGGTGGAAGCTTGAGCTTTGCCTTCGTTTTCATAATTTTGGCTGCACTCGGCAGAGGCAAAGCTTGCTTTGCCTCTGCCCTCGTTTGCACAAAATTTGCACAAAAATTCAAACTGGTTGCTATATCAAGGATGTATCATGTTTGTGTTATTTTTTAGGATTTTATTAGATTTTGAAGGTTATTTTGGATTTTGAACCTGGTTCTTTGTTTTTTTGTAAATGTTCGTCTTTAAGGACTAAGTATTTATGTAAATCCGCACAAATTAATATTCATTGATATATAAGTATTTTTACTTATTGCTTAAATTATATATTCACATCCTTATTAACAATAAAAATAAAGTGTCAGAACATGAACGTTACAGATATTAACAAACAACTTAACAACAAAGCCATTGAAGACTGTATTGAATATGTTCAAAATGTTTCCGGAAAAAGTTGTGTTTACCACCAGTTTTGGCATTGAAGACCAGGTCATTACGGATGTTATTTTCAAACATGATTTGCCCGTAATAGTGATTACACTCGATACAGGCCGGATGTTTGAAGAAACGTACAAAGTATTCAGTCCGTACACGTGAGCGTTACGGAAAAAATATTGAAGTATATTATCCTGATACAAATGCTGTTGAAAAGCTTGTGACCATGAAAGGGCCATTTAGTTTTTACGAATCAGTGGAAAACCGTAAAGAGTGTTGCAATATCCGCAAAGTAGAACCTTTAAAACGAGCTTTAAACGGGGAAAAATGTTGGATTACCGGCATCAGGCGTGAACAGTCAGAAGAGCGCCGGCGCATTCATGAAATCGAATGGGGCGACTCACGCAAGCTGTACAAAATGAGTCCGTTGTATAAATGGACACTTGATGAGGTGGAAAAATACATTAAAGACAACAATGTTCCTTACAACGTGCTGTATAACAAAGGGTTTGTAAGCATTGGCTGTGCTCCCTGTACGCGCGCTGTTCAACCAGGTGATGATTTTCGCTCAGACCGTTGGTGGTGGGAACACAATAAAAACAGGGAATGCGGCCTACACGGTTAGCCACCACCTGTCAGGTCTTCCATTATGGTATATTAATGTTGTAACATGCCCGTAATTAGTGTCAGCAAAAAAAACTGCCTTTTTTCTGTCTCTGATAAGAAAACGTCAAAGACAAGGCTTTCGAAGTTTTTGAAAACAAGGAGTTTACTTCTGTAAATGACTGTTTTAGAAACGAGAATAAAGCAATATTTGGCGTTTTCTTGCAGAGACTAATTAATGACCTGACATGTTGGGGTGAATAAAAAAAATTTTTGGTATGTTTGCGGTATATGATGCGTCAACAGGATACGATATGTGCTTTATCTACGGCCAGTGCTGAGGCGGCTATTGCTGTTGTGAGGCTGAGCGGGGAAGATGCTCTTGCTGTCATACGGCAGGTTTTTGTGCCGGCTAATCCTGAACGTTTTGCTGATGCTGAGGCTTATCGTGTGTATTATGGCAGCATTATGGAAAATGAGGATGAGACACTGGATGATGTGCTGGTGTCTGTGTTTAAAGCGCCGCATTCATACACGGGTGAGGATATGGTGGAAATTTCCTGCCATGGGTCACTGTATATCCAGCAACGCCTGCTTGAGTTGCTGTGTGCTAACGGGGCGCGGTTGGCCAATCCGGGAGAGTTTACGGAGCGGGCTTTTCTCAACGGTAAAATGGAGTTGTCGCAGGCTGAAGCTGTGGCCGACGTGATAGCATCGGATACTAAAGTTAGTCATCAAATTGCCATCCGGCAAATGAAAGAGGGATACGGCGGGGCAATTAAGCGACTGCGGGAACATTTGCTTAAGCTGGTGTCACTGATGGAGCTGGAGCTGGATTTCTCGGAAGAGGATGTGGAATTTGCAGACCGCGATGAACTGAGGGGTTTGCTGGATGATATCATTGAACGCATCAGCAGGTTGCTGGATAGTTTTCGTTACGGGAATGTCATAAAACACGGTATGCCGGTTGTGATAGCGGGTAAACCGAATGTGGGGAAATCGACATTGCTCAATACACTGCTGAATGAAGACCGTGCCATCGTTTCTGAAATCCCCGGTACCACACGCGACAGCTTAGAGGATGATATGGTGATAGACGGGATACGTTTTCGGTTTATTGATACGGCAGGCCTGCATTATGCTACTGATGAGATAGAAGTGAAAGGGATAACACGCACAAGGCAAAAATTAGAAAAAGCGGGCATGGTGCTGATTATGGCAGAGGCTGCTGACAGCAGGGAAGCGATTAAAGCATTATGCGATGAGGTGAAAAAAAGCCTTGTTAACAGTGATGCTGCATTGTTTTTACTGCTTAATAAAAACGATGTTCAAGCGGCCGGAACGGGTTATAATGTGGATATGCCGGTTTTCAGGATATCGGCAATCACGGGGCAGGGCATAGAGAATTTAACCAAAGCCATGGTGGCAAAAGTGAGAAACATGGGTTCAGATACGGATGTGGTGGTAAGCAACGCGCGGCATGCGGCAGCATTGAGGAAAGCGCTTGATGCGGCCGCAAGGGCAGGGGAGGCCATGAATTCCGGCATTCCCGGCGACCTTGTGTCGCAGGATTTGCGTGAGGTGTTGCATCACCTTGGGAGCATCACCGGGGAAATCACCACCGATGAAGTGCTGGGGCATATTTTTGAGCATTTTTGTATTGGAAAGTAAAGTATATAACTACTACACAGACCAGCCCGGCATGTCAATGCTGTAAATCTCCAGCCTCCGTACTCAGATGGTCGTAGCCTAAAATTTGCTTTACCCTGAAAGTTTTCGCTTAGCTTTTTGTTTTCAACCCATGCCTTATAATTAACATCCATAATTGCCACAGCATCGTTTTCTTCATCATTGATCTGGATGTCGGTGATTTTCTGTTTTATGAATTCAGAAGAATCGTAGGCTTTTAAATAATTATTGATGCGTTTTTCAATTTCCTTTTTTGGGATTTTATTGCCTGCAGTATCCATGTAATTATCGGTGTCAATGTACAGGAGGTCATAACCTTTTCCGTCAATATTTTTGAACTTGCCCATTGTCATGCGACAGAAAGAGTTTATAGCAGTTTCGATATCAAACAATGCACTGGGATGAAAATCCTCATATATAAAACAGCTCCAGGTTCCCGGCAAGTCCTTGTCATCAATTTCCTGATGAAAAAGCTCCCCTGTGATGAAACGCTAAATTTCCCTGTCATTAGCCTCCGACAGCACATCGAGTGAAATATAATTCTCTGCCATTATCTTGTAAAGCCGTTCAAGCTCATTTGCCAATTGATTGTCTGATAATTCAGCTTCAGCTTTGAATGTTGGTTCTCCCAGCCTTTTGTGGACAGATATTTGTTTGGCATTTTCAAACTGTGCTTCAAAGTTCTCAATGTGATTTAGCCATTCACTTTCGATATCCGGCGGGAGGTCAGAATTGCCCCCAAAATGCGCACCATATTTTTTTCTATTTCTTTTTTCTTCAACTCATTGTCAATGTGTTTGTTTATATCTTTATCGGATTTTTTTGTCATAATACATTTGGGTTTTGGTTGTGGGGATGAATAAAAATAGAAAATTACAGAATAATGCACAAGTATTTTCTTACTGAAGTTTCGCATTTTATAAATAACTAAAAATAAGCAAACTACAAATAAATTATTATAGTATGTTGTTTGCGTAAAAATCAAAATATTAGTGTTTTAGATATTTAATGCCAAAATTCACTAAATACATAGGTAAACCATCAATAAAAGCAAGCTGGTGCTAAGACAGATAAAACTAATAAGTTCTCCCCATGGATGTAATTAGTTCACATAAATATATTTTTGATGTTCTTTTGTTCCGTCAAAAGAACCAAAACCTCGTGCCGGAAATGATTTTGTGACCCGCATACTGCTTGAAATCTAAAATCCCGAGATCCTATCGGCCGGGATTTTTACGATTTCTTCGCAGTGCGGGTACCCCGCAAAAATCATTAATGGCACTACTAAAAGTCCATCAGGCTTATGGTTCATCATGGGACGAGATTTTCATTATGGTCTTTCTGATATTCTAGTCATCCCC
>JBNGDT010000077.1:0-11016 GCA_049975305.1 Bacteroidales bacterium
GCTTATATTTGTTTCAAAATACGGCATTGAAAAAAGTAGTTTTTAGAGATGCCCCTATGTAAAAAAGACGACCGTGCAATGAAACAACGACACGTTTTGACGGACTGATTTTCGACATTTGCAGAAAACGGGGCTGCCGAAAACCGAACAGAATAGGCATTCACATTTAAAACCATAAATTATGGGACAAAATGATTAACAGGGGTAAAGAAATGATTAGAATTAGCCCCAAACAACCAAACAAAATCGAGTATTCAACCAATGGCGGTAGGTCATGGCATACTCGGTCTTCAAGTTCATCCTATGGTGACTTTTCTGACTTGACTGAAAATGGAAAAGAAATTTTAGGAACTACTTCAAAAGGTCTTTACTACTCAACCAATGACGGGAAAAGTTGGCACAAGCGTAGTTAAGATGAAAGATATTATGTAGGAACGGCTTTTTACCGTTCCTGCATTTTTCAAATTAAATGAGAAAAATGAATTATTGGCTACACAGAATTTCGCACATTGCTGAACTATCATATCCTTTACTTGACAAGGTTTTTTTGACAATCGGTTTTTCAGACTTTACTCATCAAGAGTTCATCGATAAAGTTCTTCAGGATGATTGGAACTACTTCAACGTACAATTTCAGGAAATGTGGGGCAAAGTTTCAAGAACCACAACCTTTGGAGATTTCTCAAATTCAATAAGGGAGATATTGTCATTGTTCCAAGTTGGAGAACCTTTTTTCGTTTGTGAAATTAAGGACGGATTAGAATTTTCAAAAATGCTCTTGAATGCAGGAATTAACTTATTGAATACGAACTTATAATGAAAAAACACAGCAGGTAATCGTGCAAGCTGCCCCGTTAGTAAAAATTAACGGTGAGAACCTCTCACGACCTGTCCCGATGCATAACGGGACCACCGAGCATACGGGTCACCTAAACGGCGGTTCTTTAAACCATATGTAACAGCGAGTACATATCGAAATTTTGGAAATTTGTTAAAAACACACCCGGTGAAAAAAATATACATAACAGTAACCAATGATTTGCAAGCCGACCAACGCATGCACAAAACCGCTCTCACGTTGCGTGATGCAGGGTACGATGTTTGTCTTCTCGGACGTATTTTGCCGGAATCACAACCTATTGAGCGTCCATATCAAACAAAACGGTTCCGGTTTATATTCAACAGGGGTATGTTATTTTATGCAGCGTATAACATCCGCTTGTTTTTCTTTCTTTTGTTTCATTCGTGGGATATTGTGCTCTCATGCGACATGGACAGCTTGCCGGCAGGTTTTCTGGCATCCAAATTACGCAGGAAACATGTGGTATTCGACAGCCATGAGTTGTTTTCAGAAGTACCGGAAATACAACACAAACCGATTGTCAAATCTGTGTGGAGATGGTTTGAAAAACTGCTTATTCCCCGTGTTAATTATGTGTTTACCGTCTCAGAACACATTGCAGCCTATTATCACCAGCACTATGGTACAAAGGCTGTTGTGATACGCAATCTTCCATTTAAAACACCTGCAGCACATGGCAAATCGCCGGTAAAACCTTCCCTTCCGTTTGTTTTGTATCAGGGCGCACTAAACACCGGCAGAGGGATTGAAAAACTGATGGATGCCATGCAATATGTGTCTGAGCTTTCTTTGGTAATTGCGGGAAGCGGTCCTTTGGAATCCTTTCTGTATTCAAAAAGGGCTTCCCTTAATTATAAAGAACGCATATACCTTACCGGCAGGCTGGGTTTTAATGAGCTTTCAGCATTGACATCACAGGCATGGCTGGGAGTAAGCCTTGAAGAAGACAAGGGATTGAATTACAGGTTCGCCCTGCCCAACAAACTGTTTGATTACATAAAAGCCGGAGTACCTGTTTTGGTAAGTGATTTTCCTGAGATGAGACATTTTGTTGAGACAACACAAACAGGCTGGTGGATATCCCCTGATGCAGATGCCAAAACGCTGGCCAGTAAAATCACTGCCGTATGGCATGACAAGGCATCATATAAGCAACACCGTGAAAACACAAAAGCGGCCATCGAAGAACACAACTGGGAAAAAGAATCACTCAAACAACTTGAGGTCTTCAGAACCATCTGAAAATTTACCAAAATTGATATGTGAAATTTCCGTGCCTTCACCTGATACTTTGCCATCTTCAATGACAAGTGTCGGTTCCTTGTGTTCCTTTATCAAACTGTAATTATGGGTTACCATCAGTACAGCACGCCCTGTATCGCGGATTTTACGGAGTATTTCAATAATTTGTCCTCCGGATTCAGGATCCAGATTCCCGGTTGGCTCATCAGCTAGGATGATTTCAGGATCATTAAGCAGTGCACGGGCAATAACAATACGTTGCTGTTCGCCACCGGAAAGGCTTAATGGCATTTTGTCTTTTTTATCCACCATATCAACTTTATCAAGGACGGCATCAATTTTCCTGTTTATATCGCGTTTGTTCTTCCATCCGGTTGCTTTTAACACAAACAATAAATTTTTATACACTGTCCGGTCAATCAAAAGCTGGAAATCCTGAAACACAATGCCAAGTTTACGCCGCAACTGAGGAACCTGGTTTTTTTTTAATTTCAATAAATCAAAACCTGCTACTTTTGCCTCTCTGGCTTCTACAGGAATGTCGGCATAAAGTGCTTTAAGCAACGATGTTTTGCCGCTGCCTACTTTTCCAATCAGGTAATAAAAATCACCATTCTTTATCTCAAGATTGACATCGGTAAGAATGGTCTTATCGCCCTGCTTTATTTTGGCATGAACCAGGCGTACAATGTTTTTTGATGAATTGTCATGTGCTTCCATATAGTAATTTTTATATTAAGTTGCGTGCAATCCAGTCTTCGCTCTCCGTCTGTGTTCCACTTCGCCGGACAAGCTTACACCAGACACGTTTCCGTCTGTCGCCGGGCAGGATTGAGCACATATCAGTATTATATTAATGATACATGCAAATTTAATGATTATTATGGCATACATTGCAAATGTAAACCAATTAGAAATAAACAACCCAATGTTAATTAAAACCTTTTAGAAGGTCTTGAACAAAAATATTTTATCTATACTTTTATAATTTATTTGGAGTTATTATATAAAAGAGAGTAACTATGCGTTTTACAAACCAAATAACCGGCCCTGTTTTCAGCCTTATATTGCTATTTGTGCTTTCTTCTACAGCATTGTATGCACAGCAGACAATCCACTACAATAATCGTCAGGCAGAATTTAACCATGCCATGGAATTGTACAACCAGAAAAAATACAGTGCAGCACAACATGCTTTTAATGAATTCGCTCTGCGTACCAGTCCGGATGATGCATTGCTCAGGGAAGACGCTAAATTTTATGCTTCAATGTGTGCCATGGAACTGCAAAACAGGGATGTACAACATTTGATCAAAACCTTTATTTTTGAGCACCCCGAAAACCCAAAAATCAATGAAGCCAGTTTTCAATTGGCAAACCATTATTTCAACGAAAAAAAATACGGTGCTGCAATAAAATGGTATGATAAGGTTGATAAATTGAGTTTGCCTGAAGAGCAATTAAGCGAGTATTATTTTAAAACCGGGTTTTGTCATTATGCCCGTAAAGAATACAACAAGGCAGACAAATCATTTTATGAAATAAAAGACAAAAACGATTTCTACGGCCCGTTGGCCACCTATTTTTACAGTCACATAAAATATCTCAAAAGACAGTATCAAACAGCATTAGAAGGCTTTAATTCTTTAAAAAAGCATGCGCTTTTTGCACAAATTGTGCCTTTTTACATTACCCAAATCTATCTTTTACAGAAAAAGTATGATAAAATCATTGAATATGCACCACCTCTTTTGGAAAACATTACCAGCGACCGATCTGCTGAAATAGCTCGTATCATTGCTGAAGCTTATTATCAAAATGCCAATTACACAAAAGCACTTGAGTATTTTGAGCAATATGCATCCAATGTGGAAGAAATCAACGATGTAGAGTATTATCAAATTGGATTTAGCCATTATCAAAATAAAAATTACGATAAAGCTGTTTATTATCTGCAGGAAGTCATCGGGGTTGAAGATTCACTGACACAAAATGCCGCTTATCACCTTGGTATGTGTTACATCAAACAGGGCAAAAAAAACAAAGCCAAAACCGCTTTTGGCATTGCTGCTCAGAATGATTTTGATGAAGAAATCAGTGAAGATGCTCTGTTCAACTATGCAAAATTGTGCTTTGAACTGGATTATTCACCATTCAACGAAGCCATCAATTCATTTCAGCGGTTCATAGAAAAATACCCCAAATCCGTTCGAATTGATGAAGTTTATGATTATTTATTAAAAGCAGTGTTGAGTACCAAAAACTACACTGAAGCCTTGAAAATCATTGAAAACATTCCCAATCCGACACCAGAAGTGCATGCAGCACACCAACGTCTTGCTTATTTCAGGGCTATGGAATATTATGCTGACCTTGATTTGAAAAACGCCATTGAATATATGGATAAATCACTGGAATACAAACAATATAATTCTGAATTTGCAGCCCTTGCATACTATTGGAAAGCCGATGCATTTTACCGGCAGAAAAAATATGACAATGCTATTGAACTGTACAACAAATTTTTAAGAACCGGCGGAGCTATAAATCTGGATGTGTACGGAAATGCATATTACAACGTTGCTTATGCCTATTTTCAGCAGAAAAAATATAAAGAAGCCGGAATCTGGTTTAGAAAATATCTAGACCATGTAGGTGAAGAAAACATTAACAACTTGTTATGTGATGCATGGAACCGGACCGGAGATTGTTATTTTATCTCTTCCATGTTTTCTGCTGCGTATGATTATTACAATAAAGCAGCTTCTTCATGCTCATACGATGCTGATTATGCTTATTACCAAAAAGCCTTATCCCAGGGCCGGTTAAAACAATACCGTCCTAAAATAAACAGCCTGTTGACGCTGAAAGAACAACATCCGACATCTACTTATGTCCCGGGTGCTGTGTATGAAATCGGCAGAACATATCATTCCAACATCGAAAATGCAGATTCGGCAATTTATTATTACAACCAGTATGTTGAAAATTACCCCCGCGGGGTCAAAATGAAGTCTGCGTTGTCTTCACTTGCAAACCTGTACTACAATAAAGGGCTGCTAAACAAATCACTGGATACCTACAAAGATATTGTGGCAAAATACCCCGGAACCAATGAAGCTGTCAACGCCCTGGAAATGATCAAAAATATTTCCGTAGAAATGAATGACCCCGATTATTATGTCAATTACGTTGAAGATGAGGGTATTGATACAGACATTTCCGATTTGGAAAAAGATTCCCTGAAATACAAATCTGCTGAAAAACTGTACACAGAAAATAAAATCCCACAAGCAATGCAAGCTTTCGATTCCTACCTTGATATGTATCCTGATGGATATTACAGCCTTGAAGCCAATTACTATTACGCGAGATGCGCTGACAGTGAAGGTCAAACTGATCAGGCACTCAAAGCTTATGAAAATGTGATTGAACGCTCCATCAATCTGTTTACTGAAGAAAGTTTGTTGCGTGCTGCGAGCATTTGTTTTGATAATGAAAATTATGCCAAAGCTTATACCTACTTTGAGGAGTTGGAAGGCATTACTGAACAAAAAGAGCGTGTCATGATTGCCAGGCTTGGCATGATGCGGTCGGCCTTCCTCATTGAAAATTACGATAATATTATCACGGCAGCCCAGGCGGTACTTAACACTGATAAAATCAATGAAACCCATGAGCGGGAAGCCCTCAACAAGCTGGCAAAAGCCTATTACAATACTGAACGTTATGAGCTTGCCCTGAGCACTTACAAAAAACTTAGCCATGATGTTACAAGTTATGAGGGAGGTGAAGCAAGGTATTTTGTTGCCTTAATCAACCACAAACTTGAACGTGACAGCATAGCCGAAAATGTGGTAATCGAATTTTCCAAAGCAAACAGCCCCCACCGCTACTGGCTGGCAAAAAGCTTTTTGTTGCTGGCTGATATTTATACCGGGCGGGGTGAATATTTTCAGGCATCCCATATCCTGAAATCCATAATTGATAACTATACCAATGAAAGTGACGGCATTAAACTTGAGGCACAGGATAAACTCACTGAGGTAAAAGCCATGGAAAAGGCAGAAGCCATGCAGGATAAAAGCCGGTTTGTACAACCCGTTGACAGCATTCAGCCAGTGGATACCATTCAGCCGGCAGACAGCATCGGCAATCAAAATCAAAACACAGATAAAAACCCAAAAGACAATGAAAATACAGAATAAGATGACTAAGCTGATAAACAAATTTGGTACGGCAATCATTGTTGTATGCTTGTTGCCTTTTGTCACCATGGCGCAAGACGAAGAAAATGATGGTTCCATCTCTGACCAACAGGTAACCGTTATCACTGAATATAACCCGGTTATTGCTAATTCGGTGAGAATTGAAAAGTTGCCTGAAATCAAAGATACTTTTGATGTGGAAATTGATTTTGATTACGACATTTATAGCAAACAACAACCCACCACCTACAACCCTAAGCCACTCAAAGCAGCAACTTTAAAAGGCGAACCAAAAACCACCATGGAAAATGGGTATGCCCGATTGTTGCTGGGCAGCAAGCTTATGCTCAATGCCGATTTGTATTACAACAACATTAAAAACACCAACCTGAACTGGGGTATTTACGGGTCTCACGCTTCCGGCCACGGCAGGCTCGAAAAAATAATACACGATAAAGTTTATAAAGTTTATACCGGATATAATAAAAGCATGATTGGCGCTTTTGCCAAACGTATGTTTCCACAGGCCACCCTGTCAGGCAGTATTGATTTTCGAAGCAACCAGCATTTTTTCTACGGATATAATTCCTTAGACACAACAATATCCTTTCCTATTTACAGATCACATTTTATCAGTGATGAACAATATCAGCGTTACAATATTATTTCAGTAAAAACAAGGGCAACATCCCGTTTTTACAATCCCAAAGCCATGAATTATGATGTCAGGCTGAATTATGACCTGTGGTTTGACCTTGAACAAAACATGGCCCATTACCTTGATTTCAATTTGAATCTCAATAAACGCATCAAAAAGGAAATTGTGAGCGCAGATGCAGGCTTGGTTGTAACACCATCTAATTACCTGTCTGTATCACCATTGTATGTCAATCTGAGTCCGTACCTTGCACACCATACCGATAATTTTAAATTGAAACTGGGATTACATACCCGCTCACGCTTTATCGAAGATTCTTCATCTTATCATTTTTACCCTGATATTTACATTGAACACAACATTGCAGATGTTATCCTGCCTTATGCTTCTTTTTCCGGAAACCTGCAAGAACATCCCATCCATAAGATCAGTCGAATCAATCCATATATTAATGATACACTGAATGTATCGGATGTCAATATTAAACAGCACCTGACCCTTGGCTTTAAAGGGCGGATTTCCGACGAGGTACAGTTTAATCTCAACGGACATTATGTGAAAGCTGAAAATCAATACTTTTTCGTGAACGACTATGGGAATTTGCCCTTGCGTAACCGTTTCAATGTTGAATATGCCGATGTGGAAATGTTTAAATTTTACGGGGAACTCAATTTTGATTATGGATATGCATTCAACCTGAGAGCTTACGGCCAATACAAACTTTTCACATCCCTGCAGGACATCGAAAAACCCTGGCATGTGCCCGCCATTAAATGCGGCTTGTTTGCGCGAAAGCGGATACTTCCCGCATTGACCTTCAGTGCAGATGCTTTTGTGTTGATTGACCGCTATGCTTTGGTGCCTGATGATGACAATGCAGGATCACTTATCCCCGAAAAGTTAAGTCCGGCTGTTGATGTTAACTTAAAAGCAGAGTATGCTGTCAACCGGCAATTGAACGCTGTATTGGAATTGAACAACCTTGCATTTCAAAATTATGAAATATGGAATCAATACCCGGTTTATGGATTCCACATCATGGCAGGGATCAATTATTCATTTTAATTAATTTGATTCTGTTAAAGTACATTTCGGATAATCGTCTTAACTCATGAGCTCCGTTTAAAAAGTCATTGCCTTGTCACAAAGACACGAAGAGACACAAAGTATCACAAGTCTTAAAGCATTATAATTCTGCCCTTTGTGACTCTTGGTGTCTTGGTGACTTCGTGGCATTTTAATTTTTTTGACTTTTTGGAATGGACTCAATATTGCAATACTTTCTTCTGTGGGTCTTATTGTCCCAACCTTACCGTAATGCGTCGGTACAAGTGTGTGGTACTTTTTTCATTTTTTAACTTTTAGGCCGAATTTATTTATCGATTTTTTTTGAATTCCTGGTCTGCCGGCAGGTAGTTAGTGTCAATTCATGAGCCTGCATAATTATTAACCAACAAAAGGGGGTAAATTGTTGAAAAAATCCATAAAAAGACAAGATTTATCAGCTAAAAAACCCATATTTTTTCGTATCTTTGTTTGCATTTAGAATTTTATATAAATTAATGAATTTCAAAGTAATGGATGAAGAATTGAAAAACTTGAAAAACAAATATTCAGCAGAGAATATTCAGACATTAGAGGGTTTGGAAGCTGTACGAAAACGGCCGGCGATGTACATCGGAGATATCAACGTGAAAGGATTACATCACCTGGTTTATGAAGTAATTGACAACTCTATTGACGAAGCCATTGTCGGGTATTGCGATACCATTGATGTGGTGATAAATGAAGACGGATCAATTACCATTGAAGATAACGGGCGCGGGATTCCCATTGATTACCATGGAAAAGAAGGTAAATCTGCCCTTGAAGTGGTGATGACAATGCTCCATGCCGGAGGTAAATTTGATAAAGATTCATACAAAGTATCCGGTGGATTGCATGGGGTAGGCGTATCATGTGTAAATGCACTTTCCGAATGGCTGAAAGTGGAAGTACACCGCGACGGGAAAATTTATTTCCAGGAATATAAAATTGGGAAACCACAGTCAGAGGTAAAAGAAATAGGCAGCACAGACAAACGCGGCACTATCATAACATTTGCCCCTGACAGCAGCATCTTTTTAACCACAGAATTTAAATTTGATGTACTGGCAAACCGGTTGCGCGAACTCTCTTTTTTGAATAAGAAAATACGCTTAAGCATCAAGGACCTTCGTACTACAGATGAAGAGGGAAATCATCCTGAAAAATCATATTATTCAGAAAAAGGGCTCAAGGAATTCGTAGAATTTCTTGACCGTAGCCGGGAGCCTTTGATAGAAGATATTATCTACATCAGAAATGAAGATACCGATGTGCCTGTGGAAGTGGCTATGCAATACAACACAACTTACACCGAAAATGTGTTTTCTTATGTCAACAACATCAACACCATTGAAGGCGGTACACATCTTACAGGATTCCGCCGCGGCCTTACCAAAACATTGAAAAATTACGCCGACAATTCTGGTATGTTGTCAAAACTCAAATTTGACATTGTAGGTGATGATTTCAGGGAAGGCCTTACAGCGGTGATTTCTGTAAACGTACAAGAACCACAGTTTGAAGGTCAAACCAAAACCAAACTTGGGAACTCCGAAATTGCTGGTTATGTCAATCAGGCTGTGAGCACGGCCTTGAAAAATTACCTTGAAGAAAACCCCAAAGATGCCAAAACCATTGTGCAAAAAGTCATCCTGGCTGCACAGGCACGGCATGCTGCACGAAAAGCCCGCGAACTTGTTCAGCGTAAATCTGCCCTTTCGGGTGTCGGATTGCCTGGAAAGCTGTCCGATTGCTCCACCAAAGACCCTTCACAGGCTGAATTGTTCCTTGTGGAGGGCGATTCTGCCGGTGGTACTGCTAAACAAGGACGAGACAGAACGTTTCAAGCCATCCTTCCCCTGCGCGGAAAAATTCTGAATGTGGAAAAAGCCATGCAGCACAAGGTGTTTGAAAACGAAGAAATAAAAAACATTTTTACAGCACTGGGCATTGTAATGGGTACTGAAGAAGACAACAAAGCTATTAACCTGGATAAACTCCGCTATCAAAAAATCATCATCATGACCGATGCTGACGTGGATGGTAGCCATATCACAACCCTTATTATGACATTCTTTTTCCGCTATATCAAATCCCTTATCGAATACGGAAACCTGTACATCGCCACACCTCCCCTTTATCTTATCCGCAAAGGGAAAGAGGAAAGGTATGCCTGGAATGAAGAAGAAAGAGCGAAAATCCTGCAGGAACTGACAGGCGGTAGTGAAGCCGGTGTACACATTCAACGGTACAAAGGTTTGGGTGAAATGAATTCCGAGCAATTGTGGGAAACCACCATGAATCCGGAAACCAGAAAACTACAACAGGTTACCATCGAAAACGCTGCCGAAGCTGACAGTGTGTTTAGTATGCTCATGGGTGATGACGTGGCTCCACGGCGTGAGTTTATTGAAAAAAATGCCAAATACGCAAACATTGATGCGTAATCTTGTCAGAACCCCTTGAATGTGTGTTTTGCTTTTGTTTGTAATAGTGATTACTGTGTTTCAGTGCTATGTCAGGCCTGACGGATTGGCAGTATGGTTAGTTGCCGATTTCGGAGCACGTTACTGTCAAGTTGGACGAAAGTATATTAGATGCAGAAACGCTGAAACACGCACTACCTCGGCAATAAAATATACCGCCTGGTGTTTTGTCTTCCAGTTTTGTAAATCATTGTCATTATTCAGTTTCCGTGTCATTGTCATTTTACTTTCTGTCTTTTTTGTCGGCTCGTGTGTTTACGTTTTTTATTTTTTAAAGTGTCAGCAAATATTTTAAAACAATTTCTCTTGGTGCGTTGATTTTGCAAGCTCTTCCCGTCTTTTTGGTTTAAGTAATGGTTTGTGTGAAGTCGGGATGTGCTTGCAAATTGGGCTTGCTAATTCAAAATTATTTTTTCTGTCTTACCCCAACTTGTTATTATAAAGTTATAACAATCAGATATACAGGTGTATGTA
>JBNGDT010000078.1:0-10988 GCA_049975305.1 Bacteroidales bacterium
CAATGTTATGTCTTCACCTATGCACATCGTATGATCAATCGGCTGTGCAGTGATTTGTGGTAAGGTGTTGACAGTAAGGCTTACCTGACCTGTGTTGATACTGTCGCAGTTATTGAAAATGCTGCATGACACCATTCCGGCTGTATCGGCATTAACATTTGTAAAAATCAATGTATCAGTGTTTTCCCCTGACAAAGGAATACCTTCATAAAACCATTGATATTGCAGACCTGTTCCTTCGGCAGTAACACCAAAACCAGTATTATCCCCTTCACATACAGTAACGGGTTCCGGCAATGAAATTATGTCGGGCAGCAAAGTAACGTTAACCTGAATGCTTACAGGCCCTGCAATACCACATGCATTATTAACAGTGCAGGTGTATGTGCCGTCATCTGCTCCGGATAAACTATTAAATGTAACATTGGGACAAAAAAATGAAATTGGATTCTCATCATGAGTCCAGGTGTAATATAAGTTTTCACCAGTCGCGGTGATGCTTATTTGTTGATATGTTGCTTCACAATATGTGCTGTCAGCAGTTTGTCCAATTATTTCTGGCGGCCCGGAAACAACAAGCAGTTGAAACTCGTCAGTTGTATCAGAACTTACCGTGTTGCTCACAACGCAATAATATGTGCCTTCGTTGGTTTCATCTGCGCCGGGAATCAGGAGCGTGTCGTTATCGTTTCCTGGTATGGCTGTTCCGTTGAAAAACCATTCGTATGAAAACGGTTCCGTCCCTATAGCCTTAACAATATAGGTCACGTCATCACCTGTACAAATAATTTCACTGGAAGGGGCAGTGATGATTTCCGGGTCCTGCTGTGCAGACACAAGTATTGAAAATGCAATAAAAACGATAGTGGCAAATAATTTATACGTTTTTTTCATAGTATTCATAAATTAAATAAAAAACCTTGTGAACAAACAAACAAAATAACAAAAAAAATCCGATTATCTCAACCATTATTTATGAACATTGATTGTGAATTATGTCAAAACTGAAAAGATGCATGGTTATATCGATGATTTAAACAATAATAGATTATAACATGGCAAAAATAAATTGTTGTGATAATAAGGCATGAGGGCATGTCAAATTTGTGTATAAGATTAAATGCAAAGATTTATCAATATGAAAAGACAGTAAAATCTTGATGTGAAAGCAATATTTAAAAGCCAGTTATTTTGACATTTTAGGCCCATAAGCCAAATCTCCGGCATCGCCCAGTCCGGGTACGATGTATGATTTTACAGTCAACTCATTATCCATACCGGCTGTCCATATGGTGCATTTGCTTGTCGGCATCACATTTTCGAGGCGTTGTATGCCCTCTTTGGAAGCAATGATGGCAGCAAGGTGTATGTGAGCAGGCTCTCCAAACGATTTCAATGTTTTGTAGGCCAATTCAAAACTGGAACCTGTTGCCAGCATGGGGTCTGCAATGATGATATCCCTGTCGGTAAGGTCGGGAGCGGTAACGTAATCCATTTTTACTTCAAATGACTTGTCATCATGGTATTTGCGAAATCCTGCTACAAAAGCGTTATCAGCGTTGTCAAAGTAATTGATAAAACCCTGGTGAAAAGGGATGCCTGCCCTGAGGATGGTGATCAAAACCGGTTGTTTTTCTAACACAGGCACGCTGGCAACGCCAAGCGGGGTTTTAATGTTTTCCCGTTTAAAAACCAGTTCCCTTGATATTTCGTAGGCCATAATTTCACCTATGCGTTCCATGTTCCTGCGAAAACGCATGCGGTCTTTTTGAATGATTTCATTGCGTATTTCAGAAACAAACTGGTCAAGCAAGCTGCCTCGTTCACCAAGATTTACAAAATTTATCATATTGTACTGTCTTGTTTGTTGATATGCAAGTGGTTATGATAACCTCGTAAAGCCAAAAACTGGTTGTAAAGATATGCTGTTTTTGAAAACTAAAAGATAAATATGAATGCTTTACAACACAGGTAATGTGTTTCTGCGAACACGTCAGTAAAAAATTCTACCTGCATGGTATTGTCCCTGTCTGTCAGAAAGGTGATACAGGTATATGCCGTGCTCGGGATGAAAATCCAATGTGGTAGTGGTGGTTATGCGGTCGTGAAACAACAATTGCCCTGACAAATTGTATATTTTTACATCGTAATGTCTGTTGTCTGAAGCCCGGAAATGTATCCTGCCGGCAAAGCTGATAAGTTTAGGGTTGTAATCAGATTGTGGTATTTGGTTGTTTACTAAACGGCAGTCATCCACAGCTCCACTGATGCTGTCCAGTTCAAATTCACTCATTATGCCATTGGGACAGATAACAACGTATTTTGGCACCAGATACACCTCATAAAGGTCAACCACAGAATCTTCTTCAGTTGATGCCCAACATTCATAATCAGTGCTATTGTCGTCTTCAAACTCATTGATTGCACTGTACGGATATAATTCATTACAGATTGCCCATAGATACACATCTTCGGTATTTTGCCCGTATGTGTTGTAAATGTTATTGAGTGTGGGCACGGCATTGGAACATGGTGCACAGTATGGCCTGAAAAAAGCCAGCACAACGGTTTTCCCATGGTCTAAAAGGTCTTGCTGTAGGTACATGGTATCGCCACACTCACTTATGAGTCCGAAATCGGATGCAATGTCAACTTTTTGTCCGTGGAGAGAAATCGCCAGCAACAAACCTACAATAAGAACGCCGTGTCTCATGATGCCTGTTTTTTATTTACAACCAAAATTACACAAAAATGTTTAAAAAAAAGCACCGTAAGAAATCTTACAGTGCTTCAATGTATCAATTAGGAGTTATATTTTACAGGACACTGTATGCAACAGCAAGGCCAACAGTCACTACCGATGACATTGTCATCAATTTAATAAGGATGTTGAGGCTGGGGCCTGATGTGTCTTTAAAGGGGTCACCAACAGTATCTCCTGTGATAGCGGCATTATGACTTTCAGAACCTTTGCCCCCGTGATGCCCTTCTTCGATATATTTTTTGGCATTGTCCCATGCTCCGCCTGAATTGGCCATGAAGATAGCCATGGCAAAACCTGAGGTGATGGTTCCGATCAAGAGCCCGACAACACCACCAACGCCAAATATCAATCCCACAATTACAGGAATTAAAATAGCGGTAAGCGAAGGTAACATCATTTCCCGTTGGGCAGCTTTGGTTGAAATGGCAACGCAACGTTCGTAATCAGGTGTGCCTGTACCTTCCTTAATACCAGCAATTTCTTTAAACTGACGGCGGACTTCATCTACCATTTTCTGGGCAGCCCTGCCAACGGAATTCATTGTCATCCCACTGAAAAGAAAGACACCCAGGACACCGATAAAAATACCGGCTAATACGACGGGGTTCATTAAATGAATTTCAAAGTGGTGGATATAATCAATAAACGTTGCGTATTGGGCTTCCACATCACCAAATTTGCCGTGAATGATGGCTTCAGGGGTATCCAGTATTTTGACAAACATCATCTTCACTTCTTCTATATACGAAGCCAGCAATGCCAGCGCTGTGAGGGCAGCACTTCCAATAGCAAAACCTTTGCCGGTAGCAGCAGTAGTATTTCCAAGAGCATCAAGAGCATCGGTACGTTCTCTGACTTTAGGTTCAAGCTTACTCATTTCAGCGTTTCCACCAGCATTGTCAGCAATTGGTCCATAAGCATCTGTCGCCAGGGTTATTCCAAGTGTTGATAACATCCCCACTGCAGCAATGCCGATACCATACAGTCCGTAATTCAGGCTTTCGGCAGCAAAACTAAAGTTTGAAGCGAACAGGAATGACAGCATAATAGCCACCACTATGATTGCAAGGGGGATAGCCGTTGATATCAGCCCTGTGCCAATACCACTGATAATTACAGTAGCATGGCCGCTTTGAGCTGATTGTGCAATGCGTCTTGTTGGTTTGTAAGCGGATGCGGTAAAATATTCGGTAGAGCGGCCGATACCAATACCTGCAAGAAGGCCAACAACAATGCTGCCCCATACACCCCAGATATTTATGACTTCGCAATTGTGAAAGTTAAGGGCATACAAAATAAACCACGATACAATCAAAATAAGAAAGGCACTTAAATTGACACCAAGTCCAAGGGATTTAAGCAGGGTTTTCTGTGATGCCCCTTCTCTTGTCCTGACAGCAAAAATACCAATGACAGAAAGGATAGTACCTGCAGCAGCAATTAACATGGGAGCCAAAACAGCGTTCATTTGCATGCCGGGAGTGCCCATAAATGCGGCAGCACCAAGCAATGCAGTAGAAAGGATTGACCCTGTAAAAGATTCAAACAGGTCGGCACCCATTCCTGCAACATCGCCAACGTTATCGCCGACATTGTCAGCTATGGTAGCAGGGTTACGGGGGTCGTCTTCGGGAATACCGGCTTCAATTTTACCAACAAGATCAGCACCAACATCAGCAGCTTTGGTATAAATACCACCACCGACACGTGCAAACAGGGCCTGTGTAGATGCCCCCATTCCGAATGTCAGCATGGTTGATGTGATGGTTAGCAGTTTAAAGCCTACCCCAGCCTCAGGGATAGCCAGATTCAGAATAATGAACCAAAGTGATACATCAAGCAAAACTAGGCCAACAACGACAAGTCCCATCACAGCACCGCTTCGAAAAGCAAGTTTCAATGCCCCATCAAGTGTGTTCCTGGCGGCGTTGGCCGTTCTGGCTGAAGCAAAGGTGGCTGTTTTCATGCCAAGATACCCTGCAAGTGCTGAAAAAGTACCACCTGTAAGAAAGGCAAATGGAACCCATTCGTTTTGGACACCTAAGCCATAAGCTAAAATTGAAAAAATTACTGTGATAATAAGAAATACCAAAAAAACTATTTTATACTGTTGTTTCAAATAAGAATTAGCCCCTTTTCGTACATAGGCTGCAATCCTTTTCATGGTATCTGTTCCTTCATCCTTTTTAAGCATTTTTTTATAAAAGAAAAATGCAAAGCCCAGTGCTACAAACGAACTTACTGGCACAAACCAAAATAACAATGGTAATTCTGACATACTTTAGTTCCTCCTTTTTTTAATTATGATTCAGTATTTTAATTTTGAAGCGGTAAAAATATCTGTTAACAAACATAAAAACAAGAAAAAAGGTAAATATTTTGGCATTTTTCATATTCCAGTTTACAATTTAATTAAGTGCATGATAGAAAAGAATGGAATTCTAATTGAAAGAAATTGGAAATTAGAAATGTGAGAAAAGGTAGATTCATTCCAATTTCGAATTTCAAATTTCATCTAGAAAAATAACCTTTGCTCAATTACCCGAAAAATGAACAATTTACCAATACCATCAATGTGCGTAAACATTTTATGGACACTATCAAAATCATAGCATATCGCACAGCAACCGGTATGTGTATAATATCATTAAAAAAATGGGACGCCCTGATGAAGTGCAAAAATTGATACGGGAAATCTATCGGACAAATGCAGATATAAAACACGATTATGAAAACAAAATATTAACCATATATTTTGCACAAACTCAATCATTGGAAAGATGATAAAGTAGCTCAAATTTTGTGTGATGAATTGAATAAACAAAAACCGAATTTCCATGTACTGACCTGGTCATTAACTACAGAATGGTGTCATCTTGAAATCCTTTGAGATCAGTTGTTCTGAAGATATTTTAAATAATTTTGCTTATTGGATTTATCCCGAACCAGGGGGGCAGGTTTTTGAACTTTGGATTTTGAACTTATTCTATGTCCAATGTTTCAATGGATAGATTTATGTTGGAATATGTGGTGAAGTATGCTTACCATCCACGATTTCCCTGTATTTGTGAAACACTTTTTTAAAATCTTCCCATGCTTCTTTTTTGCGGGACGGGGTACGTAACAAAGCAGATGGGTGATACGTGGGCATTACAATCCGGTTGTTCCATTCTATCCAGGTGCCTCTGCATTGGGTGATTTTCGCCTCCGGATCAATTAATCCTTTCAACGCTGTACCACCTAGTAAAATGATGATGGGAGGATCTATCATATCAATTTGTTTCATCAGGTATGGCAGGCAGGTTTCTTTTTCATCGGGTTTGGGTATGCGGTTTCCCGGTGGTCTGCATTTTACTATGTTGCCGATAAATACGTGTTTTTCCCGGGTGAAATTGCAGGCTTCCAGTATTTTATCAAGCAGTTGGCCAGATCTGCCAACAAAGGGAAGCCCTTGTTTATCTTCCTCAGCTCCTGGCCCTTCGCCTATGATGAAAATTTTGGCGTCAGCCGGCCCATGTCCAAAAACAGATTTATTTCGTGTTTGCGATAACCTGCATTTGGTGCATTCCAGCACCTGCATTTCAAGATCTGCCCATTCAATAATGTCCATAATACATGGAATATTTTATTGCTAAATTAAAAAAAATTAGCATAATACGCATAAAATATGTTAATTTGATAAAACATGCAACCATTTAGAATGTTATATTATCTATAAAATAAGCCTGAATGCAAGACCTGGGAAAAATAATTGAAGGCTGTAAAAAAATGCAGAGGAAGCCTCAAAAGGCACTGTATGACATGTATTCTCCGATACTGTACGGAATGGCCATGAGGTATGCATCGCGTTCATCGGAAGCAGAGGATATGTTACAGGAGGCTTTCATTAATATTTTTCAGAACATCAGGCAATATAAGGGCACTGGTTCTTTTGAAGGCTGGATGAAAAGAATATTGATCAATGCTGCTATCGGATACATCCGGAAACACAAAAAACAGCAGTTTGATAATTTTGATGATGTCAGGGAAATCAACATGAAGAATTTTGAATTTTCTGATGCAGAGTTTACAAAAGAAGAGATGTTGGCAGCAATAAACAGTTTGCCCAAAGGATTTAGATTAATATTTAACTTGTATGCCATTGAAGGGTATAAACACAGGGAGATTGCAGATATGCTGGGAATACATATTGGGACATCAAAATCCCAGTATTCAAGAGCAAGAAACATGTTAAAAACAAAATTGATACAATTGGAACAAGAGTCAAAAGTAAAAGTAAAAGAATAGAAATAAATGGCAGGAAAACACAACCATATCGAAGATGTCTTCAAAACGGCTTTTGAGGATCATGCAGTAAAACCACCCAAATCAGCGTGGTCAGGCATGAAGTCTTCACTTGACAATATGCGCGTGGAATACCTTACCAAAAATCAACTTGGTAATTTTAGTGCAAAGCCCTCTGCCAGCCTTTGGTCACGCATTGCCAAAAAATTATGGTGGCAACAATTCATGAGGTTTAATCCGGCACACATCAATATCTATTATGTTGGCCTGGCATTGGTTGGAGGCACTGCTGCAGTAGTAAGTTTAACAGAACCACCGGCAACCCCTCCCGTTCCGGAATCTGTATTTTCTGTTGAAGATGCTTTTTTTATTGAAAAAACCAATGTGCTGAACCCTGAAAAACGTGAAGAAAAGCAGCAAAATGCAGATTTTATGGCATTAGGTTCCGATATAGCAGAAACTGCATCAACAGAAAATGAAATGGTATCTGCCTCAACAACATACAATAGCAACGAAGATCAAAAAACCGAAAACATACGTATTCTGAAACATAAAGACGTTGATGCCCGTAAGGAACAAATAAAATCAAATACAGAGGAAACTGAAGCCTTTACCCGAGTTGTCATTAGTGCAGAACAAAGGGAAATCTCTGACGAATCTGATGCACAAAAACAAAATGCAGGCATAAATACAAGCATACCAGCGCACATTGTACAGAAAAAGGAAAAAGAACCCTTGCCGTTAGTCAAACTTCCTTCCAGGCTGCCTTTGCCGGTTCCTGTTAATAGTGCCTGGCTGGTTGGAAATCTTAGTGACATCACCATGAGGCATGATACACTTGCTTATAATTTTGCCGGAGAACCCATCGTAAAAGATATCAACTTTTTTGAACAGGGCTGGTATGGGGGTATGTATTTTCTCACTCAGGACATAGCCTTTCTTAATGAAGAAGTTAAAGAAATATATGAACAAAACCGGTATTACAGCAATTATTCCTATAGTTTTGGGTTGCGGTTTAATATGGTAAGAAACCATTTTATGATGCAAACGGGTATATATTTCAGTAGCCTTAATAATGTCTTTGAACATGCACAACAGTTGATGCTCATTGAAGACGATATTGAAGGCCGTGTTATATGGCCATACGAAAGTGATACAATTTATCACAACACTACTCATAAATACCATAATTCATACAGTTATTTCGAAATCCCTGTGCTTGCCGGATTGCATCTTGAAGGGGTTAATTTTGCAACGAATATCAAAACCGGACTTATGTTCAATTATATTACAGGGGTTAATGCTAATCTTGTTATGTATGCTGATAATCAATTGTATTCAGTTGACAAATCGTATTTTAAACATCCCTGCATACGCTGGGAAATCAGTGCAGACCTAATATATAAGTTTGGTGACCACTTAAGTATATTTGTTGAACCCTCGTATGTACATGATGTAACAAGCATGTTTAAAAAAGAAATGGATATCCGCAGCCTGTTTAAAGGATTTAGTGTCGGCATGGGGGTGTATTACAGGTTTTAAATTTTCAAACTCACTCACTGGGTTACTCCGGGTTACTCACGAGATTACCCACGGGGTTACTCCAAGTCACCCTGTGAGTAAGTTTGAAATTCTTTTATTTGCTGGCGCGTATTGATAATCGAATATATACCGAAAATCAAAGCATAAATCCCTATCAGGATAACGATGACGCGAGTGCTTTCAAATGGATTTACAATAAATATTATTCCGATTACAACAGACAATATGCCTATCACAACAGAAATAAATCTAAACATTTGGGAATGTGTTTTTCTGATCCAGTAGAACAGGAACATTAATCCTGTAATGATTGCCCAGATCCCGGCTACTACAAGAAAAAAGGCTACCACATCTTTTGGCAAGACAAGCATTACTATGCCGATTGTGATTCCCAGTATGCCTTTAAGCAATACCAGTTCCCAACTGGGAATAACATCCCTTCCCCCGATGGCTCCTGCAGTCATAAAAATACCACCAAGCATAAAGCCAATGGCAAAAAACACAGCCAGGGTTATGATGGCAATGTCAGGAAACAATATCGCTATCAGACCAAATATAATGGCCAGCACGCCATTTGCATATATTAATTTAGTGCGTTGAAAATGTAGTGGTATCATAAGTATTAATTTTAAAGAGTGTTAAACATGAAATTTATTTACAAGTATAAATTAAATTTAAAACAATTAAGCAAAAGTTTTCATAAATTGCATGTTATTTTGAATAAACATAGCACTCATTGACCATGAAAACCAAAGTAAATATGCTGTGAGATTTTGGGGTGAGTTTCAAACTAAAGAAAATAAGCAGGCTTTCAGATGGTCATGATTTCCTGTTCTTTGGACTGGGCTTTCTCATCAATTTTTTTGATGTATTCATCGTGTAATTTCTGTACTTTTTGTTCGTAATCTTTACGAGCATCTTCGGAAAGGCCTTCTTTTTCAAGTTTTTTTAGTTCATCGTTTGTTTCCCGGCGGTGATTTCTGATACTGATTTTAGCGTTCTCGGCTTCTTTTTTCACTTTTTTCACCAGGTCACGTCTTGTTTCTTTGGAAAGAGGCGGGATGTTGATGCGGATCAATTCACCGTTGTTTGCAGGTGTAAAGCCTATATTGGCAGCCATAATTGCTTTTTCTATTTCAGGGATCATGTTTTTGTCCCATGGTTGAATCATGATGGTTTTAGCATCCGGCGTACTGAGGTTAGCAGCCTGATACAGTGGTGTCATGGTGCCATAATAGTCAACTTTAATGTCGTTCAGTATTCTCGTATCGGCTTTTCCTGCACGCATGTGTGCAAATTCATTCTCAAGATAATCAAGGGCGTTATCCATCCCTTCTTTGGCTGTGTCAAGTGCAAATTTAGCTTCTTCATTCATAAGTGTAAAAATTTTTCCGTGTTAAAAATACTTAATTATGAATCAACGTACCAATATTAGGGTCAGAAATAACCTTAACCAATGTATTTTTCTTATTCATATTAAACACAATAACGGGCAAATTATTTTCCTGGCATAAAGTAAAGGCAGTCAAATCCATAATATGCAGTTTTTTATTCCATGCCTCTTCAAAACTCAGGGAATGATATTTTATGGCATCCGGATTTTTTTCCGGGTCATCGGAATACACACCATCTACCCTTGTGCCTTTCAAAAACACATCGGCTTTGATTTCCAGTGCCCTCAATGCAGATGCTGTATCGGTGCTGAAATATGGATTCCCTGTACCACCGGCGAGGATAACAATACGTTGCTTCTCAATCTGGTCAATTACAGCTTTTGCATTGAAAACGGGACCAATTGCGGGCATGTGTATCGCCGTAAACAAACTTGATTTTAGTCCGGCATTGTCCAAAGCAGATTGAAAAGCCATGCTGTTTATTGTAGTTGCCAGCATACCCATTTTGTCGCCTGTAACCCTGTCGAAACCATCACTAACACCGGTTAACCCTCTGAAAATATTACCACCGCCAATGACAATGGCAATTTGTATGTTTTTATTGTGCAAATGAGCTATATCACTAACGTATTGTTCAAGCTGTTCAGATGCAATTCCACTGTCATTTTCTCCCATCAGGGATTCCCCTGAAAGTTTAAGTAGTACCCGTTTGTATTTCATAGCCTATGCATTTGGGCATAAAGATAAAAAAAAAGAGGAATATATGAAAAACACCCTAAAGAACAAATAATAAATACCAACCATGAGTAGCTTAATCTTAGTGGGTTTTGGGAGCTGGAGAAGATGTGATTTATTGAACTGGCGAATTGGCGAGCTGGCGAGGGGGGACGTTGGGTGGGGTTAGTGAATCATCACTAATTTGATTTTATTCCCCATTTTTCCTTATTGTTAAGTGTTTAGTTTCATCACGTTGTTGTGTTTAAAGGTTTAGCTTTCCCGCCCTC
>JBNGDT010000079.1:0-10888 GCA_049975305.1 Bacteroidales bacterium
AAATAATAAATTATTACAAACTTGGCAAAAATTTTAATTTTATAATGTTTTTTTTCATTTTTTAGGGGGATGTTGATAACTACATGATAACCAATATGATAAATTGATTTTCTATATGTATTTTTGAAAAAAACAGAATTATAAAAATACAGAAATACAAACCAACAGGAAACAAAGGATTATTTGATGAACAAGAAACTCAAGAAAAATTATCAAAAATTGGCAATCCTTTAGAAATGATTAGTAGAGTGGTAGATTTTGAGATGTTTAGAGACAAGTTAGAATCAAAACCACTGAACCACAACAAGAAAAATAACGCAGGAGCAAAACCTTATGATGTTGTTATGATGTTTAAAATAATGATACTACAGCGTTACTATGGGCTTGGAGACACTCAAATAGAATATCAGATATATGATAGATTAAGTTTTAAAAAATTTTTAGGATTAGCAAGTGGTGATAAAGGTCCTGATGAAAAAACAGTTTGGTTGTTTGGTGAAAATATAACAAATAGTGGATTGGTTGAGGAGATTTTTCTCAATTTGTAAGTTATTTAGAATCAAAAGGATTAATAATGAATGAAGGAAAAATGGTAGATGCAAGTTTTACTATTGTTCCTCGACAACGTAACACAAGAGAAGAAAACAAAAACATAAAAGAAGGCAAAGGAGATGAACTTTGAGATAATGAGCCAAATAAAAAAAAACATAAAGATATAGATGCCCGTTGGACAAATGAGACTTTTTTCGGATATAAGAATCATGCTAAAGTTGATAAAAAAAGTAAATTTATTGATAAGTATAAAGTGACTGACGCCTCTGTACACGACTCTCAGCCCTTAGAAGATTTGTTAGACGAATAAGATGCAGGGCAGGATTTTTATGGTGACAGTGCGTATTCTGGGGAAGAACAGGAAAAAGTTATTGCAAAACATGAAATGAATAACAAAACACATGAAAAAGGATACCGCAACAAACCATTGACAGAGGAACAAAAAGCAAATAATAGAGAAAAATCAAAAACAAGGGCAAGAGTAGAACACGTATTTATAGAACAAAACACAAGGCTTGTAATTCTATGTTACTCCACTCCCGACCCCCCACTTTTCCCGATAGTGGAGTTTTTTTATGGATATCATAAACATGTCCCACTAAGCCACAAAGAACACAAAGTAAAAATATTGGCAACAATTTGTGTACATAGTGTCTCGTTTACAAAACAATATTCCTCATGTGGGATGTTAAACTTTCCCCATGGCAATAACAGGGTCGAGGTTGGCAGCTTGTCTTGCCGGCAAAAATCCTGAAATAACACCAATGCCGCCACTTATCATCAACCCCATCAGGATATTATTCATCCCAAGTACAAGCTTAAAATCAACAATCTGGGTGCCGATGATGGTTCCAATCCATATTAAAACCAGGCCAAAAATGCCTCCTATCAGCGAAAGCACAACTGCTTCGCACAAAAACTGGGTAAGGATAAAACCGGATTTTGCCCCTATGGCTTTTTGGATACCGATGATACGTGTTCGTTCTTTTACTGAAACAAACATAATGTTGGCGATACCAAATCCGCCGACTAAAATCGCAAAACTACCTATGATGATAGCAGCAATGTCAAGGGTTGCAAATATTTTATCGACCACTTGTGAAATCATGCTGGCGCGGTTGAGTGCAAAATCAGGTTCTTCCATAGGGCTAAGTCTTCTCTCTGAACGCATGATGATTTCCAGCTCATCGTTGACTTGTTCGATGTCAGCGTTTTCTGATGCGGTAACCATAATCATGGGCTCCATGCTTTCGCTGTCGATATCGAACAATCGCCTGCCATAATTGGCCATGAGCAAAACGAGGTTATCATGGCTGGTAGAAACCATCATGTTCTCACCTTCTTTTTCAAACACCCCTATGACATTTACGCGGTTGCCCGCAATTTTGATTTCCTTACCCACCGGGTTGGAATACGGGAACAGTTCTTTTGCAACGGAATATCCAATAACAGCCAGGTTTCTGCCTTGTTGAGCTTCGGAAGCCGTAAAATAACGGCCTTTTTTGATGTCAAAAGCACGGTTTTCATTATAATCGTACGTAGCTACCAAGACACCGGTGTTATTCATAGAAATGTTTTTCCTGCTGATGGTCTGCCTTGTGCTTGCCATAAAAGTACATGATTTAATGGACCTTGCACGCTCTTTGACAGCTTTGTATTCATCCATATCCGGTACCGGTCTTTTCAGGTATTTCCACCAGGCATAATCTTGAGAAAATTCCCATGGCCATTTTTGGATATAAATAATGTCATCCCCGAGTTCTGAAACGGACTCCTTGATTTGCCGTTCAAGGGAATCCACCACCGTAAAAACAGAGATCATGGCAAATATGCCTATGGTTATCCCTGACAGGGACAACAATGTCCTTAGTTTATTAATCCTAATGGATTGAAAAGCAAAATTTACACTTTCTTTCAGTAATCTAAGGAATAACATAAGAGATCAAAAATAGAAAAAAGCCAAACACAAATTGTGAATGGCTTTATTAATGTGTTTGACAAATAAATTATTCTTCTTATTCTTCTGATACAGAAAACATCATTTCAAACATTTTCTCATTCAGTTTGTCGTAACCTTCTATATCAGACATGTCAAAGTCTTCGTCTTTGTATTTGTCCTGCATTTCTTTCTGAAGGGTTTCCAACTCTTTATTCAGTTCAGCCCTTCCTGCGGAATCCTCTTCATATTTCTTTTCCAATTCAGCAGAAAAATCCATGAACGTTTTAAATTCATTGACAATATTGTCAATTTCTTTGTCAGAGAGCTCACCATCTTTAGCAGCTTTCTGTTGCATTTGGATCAATGTTTCTTGTTTGTCCATCAATTTTTTGGCATCACCTTCTGGTCCACTGTTACATGATGTAAACGTGAATACGAAAGCAACGAGGCCTAGTAATACAGCAAATTTTTTCATGATATAAATTTTAGTTTATTATTAATGATACATTACAAAAGACAAATATAATATCATTTTGAATCAACCCAATAAAAACACCGTTTTTTTTATAAATATTTTGCAACTATAGGTATTTTCCGTCCAAAACCGAAGGATTTAGAGGAAACACGCAGTACAGGGGGGGCCTGAAAACGTTTATATTCACTTTTATTTACCAAACCGATGACATATTTCACAGTGTCTTCGTCAAAACCAGCTCTAATAATTTCCGATTCGGATAATTTTTGTTCAATGTATTCAAACAAAATGCCATCCAGTACCTTATACGGGGGTAAGCTGTCTTCATCTTTCTGATCAGGTCGCAATTCTGCTGAAGGCGGTTTGGTAATACAGTGGTGGGGAATAATATCTTTTTTACGGTTTATGTATTCTGCCAAAGCAAAAACATCCGTTTTATACACATCCCCTAACACAGACAAACCCCCATTCATATCTCCGTACAATGTTGTGTATCCGACCGCAGCTTCACTTTTGTTGGAGGTATTGATTACCATGTGCCCAAATTTATTGGATATCGCCATAAGCAACAGGCCGCGAATCCTGGCCTGCATATTTTCTTCCGAGACATCCTCACGCAGCCCTTTAAACATCCCGGCCAGAGATGATTTAACACTTTCAAATACTGGTCTTATGGGAACTGTATGATAGGGTATGTTTAGGTTATTAGCCAGTGTTTCAGCATCCGTGATGCTATGTTCGCTGGAAAATTGCGATGGCATGATGACACCGTGTACATTATCGCAACCCAAGGCCTCCACAACCAAAGCTGTGGTAACTGCTGAATCTATGCCTCCCGACAGCCCGATTACCGCAGAGGTAAATCCCGTTTTCCTAAAATAATCCCGCACGCCCAAAACAAGGGCTTTGTGTATGTTTTCAATTTTTGATGGAGGTAGTATGGTGTGCTTTGCGGAAGATTTGAAATGCACAGTATCAAAAACATCAATATCTTCTTCAAAATGTTTTAATTGTTTTATGACCTGTCCCTGAGCATTCAATACACGTGACCCCCCATCGTAAATCAACCCGGTATTGGCTCCCGTTTGATTGACATAAACTACCGGTAATTCATACTTTTTTGCGTTGTTTGAAAGGATATCATTGCGCAGTTTTTCCTGGTTGTATGAAAAGGGAGAGCCTGCAATGTCAATGACAAAATCTGGTGATAACCTGCTGAGTTTTTCAAGGGGGGAAATTTCATATTGTTTTTCTTTGGTAAACCGGTATGTGGCCTCTTGTTTATCCCATAAATCTTCGCAAATCGTAACGGCTATTTTTTTGCCTTTAAATTCCAGCAGTTCAAATTTGTTATTGGGTTCAAAATACCTGTAATCATCAAAAACATCATAGTTTGGCAACAGTGTTTTATAAAAGCTTTGTTTGATTTCACCTTTTTCCATAAAGACCGCAGCGTTGTACAGTTTTTTGCCCGTTTTATTCTTATTTAGCAATGGGGTACCAATCAGAACCCCGATATCATAACTGTATTCTTTGATTTTTTCGAGGTTTTCATACACCTTGTCAATAAAATCTTTCTGCTCAAGAAGGTCATAGGGAATGTATCCGCAAACCGCAAGTTCTGAAAAAACAATAAGATCACAATCTTGTGTTTTTGCCTTTTCTATGGCAGTGATAATTTTGGAGGTGTTCAGTTCAAAATCTCCAATGGTATAATTTAACTGTGCAAGTGCAATTTTCATATGTTCTTTGTTTGGATGGTTTATCGCAGAAAACTATGCAACGCCATCATCATATAAAAAATACCGATTCCTGCGGATTGGGATTATATGTTTTATCTGATTGATTTAAAACAAAATTCCTATTTTCAATGACACGGCATTTACTTTTCCTCTGTGGTCGCGGATAATTGTATTATGTTTATTAATGAACGCTTTTTCAAACTCGTTAGGGTTGTTTTCGTAAGTTTCTTTTGCATCTTTAAACTGCTCTTCGAAATCTTCGAAATCTTTAAACTGGTCTGAATTCTCAAAATCGTCAAGTACTTTTACAGTGGTTTCAAACTCTGATTCATTACCACTAAACTTATCTTTTATAAAATTCATAATACCACCAGAATAATCAATTTCAGTAACAAACCGTGTATTACCCGACAATGACCATTCAAAACCGGCTCCCATAAACCAACTAAAATTAAACCATCCGATGTTTTTTAAAAAAAGATCACCGGAATCTGCAGTAATATCCGCTTTACTTTTAAGTCGAAACATTGGTGTTACGCCGGCTTTCATGTAATAAGACATAAAGCCAATTTCATTGGTTTTGCCCTTGAACCCAACTGGTATTTCAAGATAATTAAGATTATAATTTATGTTTTTATCCTTTTCTATAAGAATTAGTGTTGGGATAGCTTCATCATAAAGATGTACAATGGCACCGTTTTTATAATTCATGGAACCGCCAAAATTATTGTATTTAACAGCGGTTGTAACTAAAAAATTGTCAAAAATCGGAAAATCAGCCATGGCACCAAAGGTATAACCAAGTTTTACACCATCATTCGACTGAATTTTACTATCCACACCAAACCACGACAAATTTGGCCCGGCAAATAACCCACCGGATACCTGGGAAAAACCGGAAAAACTAAATATTGTAAGCAAGGATACAATGAGAATCTTTTTCATATCGTTTAATTTTTAATGTTTGTTATACTATTTTTGTTCATTGCAAATGTATATATAAAAATCATAAGTGCAAATGAAAATTAAGCGACAAATTTTTATCATATTATTTCTTATCATCACTGTAATTGGTTTGATGATAAATGTTTTATTTTTTAAGGCAAAAGACAGCCTGCAGGTGGATGTGTCTGATATAGAAGTGTCATTGAATGTCCACCGGTTTGATAAGGATTTATTTGCAGATTACACTGATATAGAAGAACACACCGCGTTTCTTGAAGATAAATACCCCCGGTTTTTCCTGCTATTCACACAACAAATCATCAACATAGGGCATACAGGAAACAAGCGGTTTTATGAATATTTTGATGCGTTCTTAACGGATTATTCAGTAGAAAAAGCCAGAGAAGCAGTGGAAAACAAATTCCGAACGCTGGATGAAACCAAAGCCACGCTGGAAAACGGATTCCGCCATTACAAATATTATTACCCCGAAAAAGGAATACCAGATATCATTACGTTTATTGCCGGATTTAACCATTCCATTGTAACCGATGATGGCATAATAGGTATAGGCCTTGACAAATACCTTGGTGCTGATTCTGAATTGTATGCCATGATGGATATCCCTGTTTACGCTGTCCGGAAAATGCAGCCTGAATTTATACCGGTGGATTGCATGTACGGATGGGCACAAATGGAGCATGCCGGCCCCGATACTTCAGAATACCTGATACACAAAATGATTTATGAAGGCAAATTCCTGTATTTCCTGGATGCCATGTACCCGGATATGCATGACAGCATTAAAATAGGATATACTGCACAGGAACTGGCGTATTGTCACAAGTATGAAAAATTCATGTGGGATTATCTTGTGAGTGAAGAACTGTTGTTTTCTACAGATTATTTAGAACGGCGAAAATTTATTGGCGATGCTCCTTTTACGTATGCGTTTGGAAAAGAGTCTCCGGGCAGAGCTGCTGTATGGATTGGCTGGCAAATAGTGAAAGCGTATGCAGAGAATAACAACATGGGGGTAAAAGCCCTGATGAATGAAAACGATTACCAAAAAATACTGAATGAGTCGAAGTACAGGCCGTGATAAGGTGATGGTTGTGATTGAGAGGGAGAGGGAGAGTCAGAGGGACGGAGAGAAGAAAATAAGGGTCGGTCTCCGGCTTATAGTTGCGTGAAGCGCTGCGGGGGCTGTAATGCTGCAGACAGGAGTTCCGTTCCTTCACTCTGCTGCACCACAGCACCTGACGCATCGCTGCACACAAGCTGCCAGCCTACGCCCTCACGCAGGAGGAAAACTGTTACCATGGTGTAAGTGGCGAATTTATTTCATTACCTCACTACTTACTTTTCAAGTCCTTCTTCGCCAGCGTGGAAAGCCTGGTATTTTTTCGATAACAATCCCAAAAAATTGCTGAAACTGGTCATGGCTTTTTCCGTATCACTGGTTACTTCCTTATTTTGAAGCCTGAGCAACAACAAAGAATACAAGGCATTGAATGCCACTTCAACATCATTGTCATCCTTGTTTTTTGATTTTTCGCGAAAAGCTGCAAGATTAGGCAAAGCAAGGTTAAACACCTGCTGATAGGTT
Source organism: Bacteroidales bacterium (assembly GCA_049975305.1). Taxonomy (GTDB): domain Bacteria; phylum Bacteroidota; class Bacteroidia; order Bacteroidales; family ML635J-15; genus JAQIBY01. The sequence continues at coordinate 7,263 of JBNGDT010000079.1, forward strand.
GTTTCACTTTCGTTTTGCATGAGGTACAAATGAAATTCGTAAATATCATTTACCTGGTTAATCAGGAATTGCAGGTGGCCTACGTTTTGAATATTTTCATCTTTCATTTGCTGAATCAACCCCTTGTACCACTGCCGGATTTCTTTTGTTTCTTCTGCGTTTGTTTCATATTTACTGACAAGGTTCTCTTCAATCATGGCCATGTCAAAATTCAATGCCCTTAGCATATCCTCAATTTGCCACATATAAAGCACGTATTCTGCAATGTTTTCCCTTTTTTTCTGTTTTGCAATAATCATTTGTGCGGATTTATTTTATCAATTTGTCTGCGTTCTTTTTTTGTTGGCCTTCCCTTTCCTTTTGTTCTTATGATTCCGGTTTCATAATATGCTTTTTTTAATTTCTGATACTCTTTATCCGGCGTGGTTTCTTTTATATAATCTTCAACAAGCTTAGCACCCACACGTGAATTGAGTGTCTCAATGACATAAAAACTCCGGATAATGGGAGGACTCTTTATTTCTATTTTATCTCCCGGTGTTATTTTTGACGATGGTTTAACATCCCGGTCATTAACTATAATATGTTTCTTTTTGCATGCTGTTGTTGCCTTTGAACGCGTTTTGAAAAGACGCACACACCACAAAAATTTATCTATTCTTGACTCTTTTTCCATATTGTTAATAACAATTTAAAAACCAAAAGTACAAAGGGTTTTACAAATAAGAAAATATTCTTATTTTGCTGCGTCAAAAATTCTAACAAATAAATCTTATTGTAATTATGAAAAATATTGGTATTGCTGTTTTAGCTTTTCTGTTGTCGTATAGCGGATTCTCACAGGAAAAACTAAGTGGGGAATTTCACAATTCAGATCAACAGGTAGATCCCACTCATTTTGACACAGAGCTTTTGTCAAAGACTGTTTTACAGGAACTTAATATGCTTATGGATTCTTTAGGACTGGAAGGTTTTGAAAAGTACGATTTTTTGGTCCCCATTGCTCATGATCATGCCATGGAAATGGCAGAAAATGAAATCGCATCAACAGAAGGGAAAGGCAAAAAGAAGTTCATTGAATCGAGAATCCAGTATTATGGTGGTAGTGGTATTGGAGATGTCATTGTCATGAGAGAAAACATTAAAAATACCGATGGATACCTGACATACCGGGAAATTGCACGTAAAATCATCATCGGATGGTCTTCCAGTGTCAGTACAATGCGAAAACTAAGAGAACAACAATTTTTCCTAGCAGGTGTAGGCAGTGCTTTGGATGAAAGACAAAAGAAAGTGTACGTATCCTGCATAATGGGCAATTATTTCACCAGAAATGAAGGCGCTGCCATGATTAAAGAAATTGATCCCAAAGTGTCAACAGGAGGCTTGTTTCCTTTTTGGAGATGGGGCATTAAACACTCTGAATACCTTGCATGCAAAAATTGCACTAAATATTTTCCCGACATTATTGATTTACAAAAAGGACTCAGCATCAACGAAAAAGGCGAAATTATATTCAAATACAATGACTTGCGCCGTTTTCAACGTCTTATCAGAAACAAAAAAGACGGGCTTGCAGTTGATATTGTCAGAAAATCACAATTCACCGACTGCAATCGTCCCAACATTGTGGATTACAGCCTTGTCAACCGGGGAATTATGCTTAAACCTGTGTACAATAAAAAACTGATGAAACGGAACATGGCTCCACCCGAAGAAAAAAGTAAGAGCGTTAAAAAACTTGAAGTTGTGCTTGGGGAATTTCCGGAAGAACTCAATCCTGAAGAAACGGAACTGAACCTGATGATTTTGCAGGAAAATAATGTTTGTTATAGCCTTCCGCCATCCTTTGTGTTTGATGCGCAATATGAATATAGCCAAAAAATCGGGTTGCTACCCGACACAATTGTTCCCCAAGGCGTGCCGGCATACGAACCGGTAGCTACTACCAACAAACTGGAATTCAGGATTCCTTTTGAGCGCAATAAATTCACCTATAAAATGGAAGACATTGAACCGGTGATTGAAGCCCTCAACGAACCGGATTTTATCATCAATAAAGTGCACGTTGCAGCCTATTCATCACTTGAAGGTAGTGTTAAAGCAAACAAGGAGCTACAGGAAAAACGTGCCGAAAGCATCATCAATGTGTTCCGCAAAAATCAGAATGCCAACATTATAGACTCTGTAACAGCAGAACCAAACTGGGAAGATTTTAAAAAGGATATCCAGGAAACAGAACACAAGAAACTGGCTGACATGAGCATGGATGAAGCCATCAAATACATTAACGACAACAACCTGGCAAAAAAACTGGAGCCCATATTGGAAAATCATCGTTATGCTGACATTACTATTTGGATAACCTACGACCTTTCAGAAGGGAAAGAAGAATATTTCGTTGTTGACCAATTCAATAAGGCGATTAAAAAAGGTGACCTTGCAAGGGCACTGTCTATTCAGAAATTCATGTATGACCAGCTTGTGAAAGGCAATTATGGTAAAACCGCAGTTGAAAACATGCAAATCCCGAATGGAAAAGAATACGTCGGCCTTAATATGAACCGCATTTGTATGGAAAAAATCCTCTACGATGATGTCATTGATAAATCCTACCGGGATAAAATCAACCACCTGTGGGAGCTGGATAAAGAAAACCCGTACGTTTATTACAATTATGTGTATTGCCGTGTATTGTTGGAAGATGTTACCAATGAATATGACAGGAAAATACTGCAGGATGAAATCAGCTACCTCTATGATTTTGATTTACGTGAAGACAGACTCGACCTGTTGAACATTGAACTGCAATATAAAGTGATGGACATTTACTCTGATTCGGTTGGCATTGATCACCCGGTAGTAAAGAAAAGCCTTGAAATGATTAAGCGCATCATCAATTTTGATGAAGTGAACTGGCAAAATTCACTTAAGCTGGCAGCAATATACCTGAATCACGGTGATTACCATTATGCTTTTAATTTGCTGAAACCGTATGCCCTCGAAGAGGATGTCTATCCCGAATTGTTGTTTACATACATTAGCCTCTGTTCCAAAGTTGAACATCAAATGCAGTCAAACCGGCTTGCTAAAGCACTTGAAAAAGCTCAAAAAATAGATAATAAGCGGTTTTGTGATGTGTTCAGGGGAGACAATGCCTTCCCATCACAGGTTTTTGCCAATGAGAGAGTTAAAAAACTTTATTGTGACCACTGTAAACAATAACGTACCACTATACAAGTTACTTGTTTTAACTTGTTTATTATGGGATTATTGATGATTTCAAATCTTGAATTGTAACATGTTCATTAAAACAGCTCAAAATAAATAAGACACAAAAAACACAAAATAATAAGATGACTGAAAATGAATTAGCAACGATAGCCGTAGATATATGTTACAAAATTCATAACACCCTTGGACCCAAGGTTGCTCGAAAGTGTTTATGAAGCTGCCTTTGCTTATGAATTAAACAAGAGAGGTATTGAATACACCAGGCAGCAGCCAATTAAGGCAAGGTATGAAGAAATGGTTCTGGATGTTGGTTTCAGATCTGATATAATTATGGAGAAAAAATTAAATGAATACTCAATCTTTCACCTAAATTATTTATCTTTGCCGTTCAA
>JBNGDT010000080.1:0-10789 GCA_049975305.1 Bacteroidales bacterium
GATAAATCCCCTTTTACTAAATCATAAAAACCGAGCATTAATTTAACCATAGTGGTTTTACCACTGCCACTGGTACCAACTATGGCAGTTATTTTATTCTCTGGAATTTTAGCATTGACATCTTTCAATACTATTTCTCCATGAGGCCTATCATATTGAAATTTAACATTGGAAAACCTGATGCTTTTATCAAAAGGGAATGTAGCTATCCTCTGTTCAGCATCCTCATTAACAGGCTCTTCTTCCTTCTGACTATGTATTTCTCCGAGGCGTTCAAAACTTATTTTGGCATCCTGGTATGAATGCATAAAACTTATAAACTGATTGATAGGACTATTAAGCTGCCCTATAATATATGTATGGCAAGCATCATTCCCAGAGTTATATCTCCCTTTATAACAGAATAAGCTGCAAAAAATGAAATCAGGATGTTTTTACTTTCATTGATAAAGACTGCACCTGATTGTTGATACTGTGTAAGAGCCAGACCCTTTATGCTGACTTTAAACAAACGGGCTTGAATTCTTTCCCAGCCCCATCGCATTTGTTTCTCAGCATTTTGCAATTTTATTTCTTGCATTCCCTGTATCAATTGTATTACACTGCTTTGCTCGTCTGATGCTTCCTAAAATCTTTTAAAATCCAGTTCACGCCGCTTTTTCATAAAAACACTTACCCACAAGATATAAAACGTAGAGCCAACAAGAAAGACAAGAAATATTTTAAGTGAATAATAAGCCAGAACAGCCCCAAAAATCAGCAAATTAATTAATGAAAACAATGTGTTAAGTGATTGTCCTGTAAGAAATTGTTCAATACGCCTATGATCACCTATTCTTTGCATCAGGTCCCCTGTCATTTTAGTATCAAAAAACCTATCGGGAGTTTCATAAGTTTTATTAAAAAATCGGAAATCAGGGATATATTAATTCTTGTGCTTACATGCAACAATATCCATGAGCGGATAAATTCGACAGTCATCTGGCTGATAAACAATACCATTAGTGCGATAAAAACCAGGTAAATAAATGACAGGTTATTGTTGGCTATCCCAAAATCTACAATGCTTTGAGTGAGAAAGGGAAAAATTAGCTGGATCAGGCTTCCAAAGATTAAACCCAATACCAATTGAATAATTAGTTTTCTATGTTTAAAGAGAAAGCGGAATTTTTTTCTGCTGTTTTTTTCATCTTCTAATTCATAAAAGGCCGGTGTGGTCTCCAGTAAAAGGGCAATACCATGTTCATCTCCATTGTGTGCTGTGCTCACCCAGTGTTTTAGAAACTCATCATGGGTATATGATATTTTACCTTTAGCAGGATCTGCTACCAGTACTTTGTTTTTGGTGATTTCATAAACAACAACAAAATGTGTCTGCCGCCAATGTGCAATAAATTGGATTACATTTTCTTTTTTGAGCTTTGAAAGAGTTGTTTTTACCCCAATGGTTTTAAAACCCAAACTTTCGGCAGCATCACTTATGCCCAGTAAGGAAACCCCTTTTCGTGTTAATGAAGTGCGTTTGCGAAGTGTTTCAACATTGTATGTTTTGCCGTAGTGTTTAGCAATCATACGAAGGCAAGCAGCTCCGCAATCATTGTTGTCTAGTTGGGTATGGTGAGGAAATTTAGTCATTAATTAATTCAATAAAAATTACTACAAATTGTACTACAGGCTAATTTTAAGGTAAGAATTCTGAGATACTTTCATTATGCATAAGATCGATACTTAATTAATATTTTCAAATCACTTCCGTTTTTTTAAGTAAAAAAGTTGCATTCTGATTTTGAGTAATTCCATTTTTTATTTTGTAATCAAAATGTATATTATCACCAGCTATTTCAACTTCAAAACAAATATTTGTAAAATTACGGGGTTTCTCTTTTTCAAGAATAGTTAATTCCAGGTTATGGGTTGCAATTATTACTGAAACATTGTAAGATAAGAGTTTTTCAAGAAATAGTTTTGTGCCTGTATGTTTATCTTTTGAATAGGTGCCTTTCATTGTTTCGTCCAAAATAATAATTGCTTTTTCATTCTTTTTAGCCTTTTCCATTATGTCTTTCAGTCGTAGAAGTTCTGCATGAAAATAAGATAAGTTTTCCGCTAAATTGTCAGTAGTACTCATACTAGAAATTATCGAAACAGGGGTTAATTTCAAAGATTTTGCACAAACAGGAGCTCCAGAGCCAGCCAGCACTAAATTTACTCCAACAATTCTTAAAAAAGTACTTTTGCCAGACATGTTTGCTCCCGTCACGATTTAAAACTCTATTACATCGTTGATTTTAAAATCATTTGCAACCCTGTTTTCTTGATTTATTAGCGGATGTGACAATTCTTTTGATTCAAAAATACAGTCATTGGTAAAAGTGGGAAAACAAAATTCCGGATTATGAAAATAGAAATTCGCAAAACTATTTAAGAAGTAATTGTGTTATGGCTAGTATGTGTTAAATTTGCAGTGCAAAAACAGAACAGGATGCGCATTGATATTATCACGGTATTACCGGAATTGCTTGAGAGTCCGCTGGGGCATTCCATAATTAAACGGGCGCAGGATAAGTCGCTGGTTGAGATTCATCTTCATGACCTGCGTGAATACGGCCAGGGGAAACACAGGCAGGTGGATGATTATGCTTATGGTAATGATGCCGGTATGGTGCTGATGATTGAGCCGGTTGACAAATGCATTTCAGCATTAAAAAAGCAAAGGCATTATAATGAGGTCATATATACATCTCCGGATGGGGAACTTTTTGATCAACCCATGGCCAACACAATGTCTTTACATGAGAATATTATTATTTTATGTGGACATTATAAAGGAATAGATCAAAGGATACGGGATTGCCTGATAACCAGGGAAATCAGTATCGGGAATTATGTGCTTACCGGGGGCGAGCTAGCGGCTGCGGTTATTGTAGATGGTATTGTCAGGTTGATTCCCGGTGTATTATCCGATGAGACTTCTGCATTGAGTGATTCATTTCAGGATAAGTTGCTTTCTCCGCCTGTCTATACCCGGCCTGCAGAATACAAGGGCATGAAAGTCCCTGATGTGTTAACAAGCGGGAATTTTAAGTTGATTGATGCATGGAAAGAAAAACAAGCATGGGAACTAACCAAAAAGCTACGCCCTGATCTTTTAAATGACAAAAGAAAAAAATAATGAGTAACAGTAACATTAGTTTGTTGCACGGCAGGAATGAGATTTATCGCATTCAGAAACCGTGCAACAAACTAATAAATGGTAACAAAACGATGGCACGACGGGGTGATGTATATGATATTACGTATTAATACGTATGGATATGAGGCTTATTCAATTTTGAAGCTAATGCATAAATAATTACATTTGCAGGTTTATCAGAGATTAAGTGTGTTGATTTTAAAAATGAATATTAACTAAATACCAATCGAAATCATGGGAGATATATTCAGTAAAGTAAGAAAAGAAAAAGGACCATTGGGTCAGTATCAACAAAAAGCACATGGTTATTTTATGTTTCCAAAACTTGAAGGAGAGATAAAACCACGCATGATCTTTAACGGGAAAGAAGTGCTGACATGGAGTTTGAATAATTACCTTGGGCTTGCCAATCATCCGGAAGTAAGAAAGGCAGATGCAGAAGCTGCCGAAAAGTATGGTATGGCTTATCCCATGGGGGCAAGGATGATGTCAGGGAATACAAAATACCATGAGGAGCTGGAACGACAACTGGCAGCTTTTGTGAAAAAACCGGATGCTTTTTTGCTGAATTATGGTTATCAGGGGATGATTTCAATCATCGATTCGCTTGTTGACCGCCGGGATGTCATTGTGTATGATTCGGAGTCACATGCCTGTATATTGGATGGCATGCGTTTACACATAGGCAAACGTTTAGTGTTTCCACACAATGATACAGAAAATCTGAATAAACAATTGGAACGGGCAGGAAAAATTGCTGAAAAACAAGGTGGCGGTGTCCTGGTTATCACAGAAGGTGTTTTTGGTATGGCCGGAGACCTGGGGCATCTGCATGAAATTGTTAAATTAAAAGAAAAACATGATTTCCGTCTGCTTGTTGATGATGCTCATGGTTTTGGCACTATGGGAGAAACCGGAGCCGGAACAGGAGAGCATTATGGTGTGCAGGACGGCATTGATGTTTACTTTGCAACCTTTGCAAAATCCATGGCAGGCATAGGTGCTTTTGTTGCGGCCGAAAAAGATATTGTGGATTACCTGCGATATAATATGCGTTCACAGACTTTTGCAAAATCATTACCTATGCCAATGGTTTTTGGTGCTATGAAACGTCTTGAATTGTTAAAAAATGATCCATCCCTTAAAGCCAACTTATGGAAAATTGCAAAAGCGCTGCAAGGTGGATTAAAAGAGCGTGGTTTTAACATTGGAAAAACCGAATCTCCTGTAACACCTGTATATTTTGACGGTGGTGTTGTTGAAGGGACTAATGCCGTGGTTGACCTTCGCGAAAATTTCAACATTTTCTCTTCAATCGTTGTATATCCGGTAGTACCTAAAGGGACACTTATGTTAAGGCTTATCCCGACAGCCGTTCATACCATGGATGACGTTGAGGAAACCCTTGATGCATTTTCAAAAATCAGGGATAAACTTAAAGCCGGAGAATACAAAAAGGGAGAAATGAAAAACATGTCAATGGAGTAAAATCAGCATCATGAAAAACAATAAATTTATACTACAATGTGTTAAATGCGGACAGCAGTTCGATGGGTTTTCTGAATGGTTTGATGTTAATCAGATTTGTCCACAATGCAAGAGTAAGCATGTTAAGGCAGTGTATCATGTGGATTATTCCATGATAAAAAAATACATAGAGACAACCGGAGAAGTTAAATCATTCTGGCACTACTTTGATTATTTGCCATTGATTTCACGTGACAACATTATCAGTTTTGGTGAGGGGGCAATACCGGTAGAAAGATGGAAGTTTCTGGAAGATTTTGCCCGTGATGCATATGGTTTTCACAATGAAGTGTGGGTGTATCGTAATGATAAAAATGGCGGGACAGGTACATTTAAGGATATTGGAGCAAGCCTGGCAGCCAGTATTTTGAAAGAGCATGGCATTAAAAATTATGTCGTGGCCAGCACTGGAAATACAGCTACTGCATTTTCACGATACATGTCCAAAGCCGGCATTAACACTTATATCTTTATGCCGATTGATGCCCTGAAAGCGTCTGAATCAGAAATCAATGTGTATGGGCAAAAAGTATTCCGGGTACAGGGCGATTATGCCAAAGCCAAGGAAATTGCTGCATCATTTGCCAAAAAACATGGCTTTTTAATGACCGGCGGAAATGTAGATCCTTTGCGTGTAGAGTCGAAGAAAACAATGGTATTTGAGTGGTTCCGTCAAATGGGTAAATTGCCGGACGTGTATGTACAGGCTTTGTCCGGAGGTACCGGTCCAATAGCAATAGATAAAGCATTGCGTGACTTAAAAGGAACTGAATATCACAGACCTATACCACGTCAGATATTGGTACAACCTGACAAATGTCCCCCAATGGCTTTAGCCTGGGAGCGTGCTGTACAAAATAATTTTCCTGAAGGATGGGACACAAATTTCCCGGTCATTGAAAATCCACAAACAAGTGTGCCGACACTGGCAACAGGAAAACCTGGTACGTATCCCTTAATTTCGCATTTGGTAAAGGATTCAAATGGCAGTATCATACAGATGAAAGAAGAAAAAATCAATGATATTGCCCGCTGGATGGCTTATGAAACCAGTATTGCCATGGGACCGGCTTCTGCAGTATGCATGGGTGGCTTTTTAAATGCATTGAAACAGGGTTTGATAAAAGATGGAGAATCCGTACTTATAAATACAGGCGAAGGCGTGACTCGTGCACCAGAGTTCATGGAAGAAATGATCTACGTTACGGATGATGTTCATTCGGTAGATGATTGTAAATTACATGACAGGAAAGGCTTGAGGGAAGTGTTGAGGAGAAAAGCGGTAGAATATTAACCGGTGAAGGTGAGATTTTGATCCCGGTGGCATGGAAATAAATCGGGAGATCGACAAGTAGATAAGCAGTGGATGTTTGATAATAAAAATAAAAACGCTTCTGACAGTGGTGCAGAAGCGTTTTTAATTGGAACAGGATGTAATGCGTTTAATCTATATTAAACACATTGCCTGAATTAAGCAGATCAGTCATGTTATGAATCTTGTTGTTTTCTTTTTCTTCTTTGATTTGGTTTTCAAGCAGATTTTCATAAGTATCCCCTTCGTCAACACACCGGATAATCCCTACAGCAATAGGAAAATCAGGATAGGTCATCCTGCTTAGCATGTAGTGTATGTTGGGATCTGGGTTTTTAGCGTCATGAACAAGAATATCATCTTTGGTAATTCCATTTTCCCCAATTTTCACCACTTTAAGTTTGCCTTCCTCAATGGTAAGTCCTTTTTCCTTTTCTTTACCAAAGAGCAAGGGGCTTCCATGTTCAACATGAATGGTTCTGTCATCACGCACGTCTTTTCCGGCCACGAGTTCGTGCACTTTGTTGTTAAAAATCACACAGTTTTGTAGGATCTCAATCATGGATGTGCCTTTGTGTTTTTCTGCCTGGATAAATACCTGTTTCATCATTTTAGGGTCTTTATCCAACACCCTTGCGAAGAAAGTTCCCTGCGCCCCCATAGCCAGTTCACCGGGGTTGAAAGGATTCTCTATGGTTCCATGTGGGGATGTTTTTGTGATAGACCCCTTGGGCGTAGTTGGAGAATACTGGCCTTTGGTCAGACCGTAGATTTTATTGTTAAACAACAGCACGTTGATGTCAATGTTTCTCCGGAGCAAATGGATGAAATGGTTTCCGCCGATAGCCATGGCATCACCATCACCGGTGATTTGCCAGACCGAAAGTTTAGGGTTAGCCACTTTCATACCGGAGGCAATAGCAGCAGCTCTACCGTGCAATCCGTGAAAACCATAGGTGTTAATGTAATATGGGAACCGTGATGAACAACCGATTCCAGATACAAATACAATGTCTTCGACATTTTTACCGGTTTCGGGTAATGCAGCCTGAATGGCAGCAAGAATACTATAAGCACCACATCCTGCACACCATTTAACAGGACCGTCAACGACGAAATCTTGTTTTGTTAATTTTTGTTTTTCTTCCATAACAGTTAGTCCTCCATAATTTCAAGGCATTTCTTTTTTAATTCAGAGATGAAAAAAGGCAATCCCTGGATTTTATTGTGTTGTAAATACGTAAACTGTGGCAGACGGGAACGCAGGTAAAGAGCAAATTGTCCCATATTGAGTTCACATACAAGGATTTTTTTAAATTTACTGAACACTTCTTCCGTATTTTCCGGCAGAGGGTAGATATAGTTAAACTGGACAAGGCTGACATCTTTGCCGGCTTTGCGCAATTCTTGTACAGCCGAATGTAGTGCTCCATAAGTGCCTCCCCATCCCACAACAAGTAGTTCGCCACCATTTTGGCTGCCAAAAATTTCTTGTTTGGGAATGTATTTTGCAATATTTTGTACTTTTTGCTGTCGTAACTGAACCATTTTCTGGTGATTATAAGGGCCAGTAGATACTTCCCCTGTTACATCGGTTTTTTCAAGGCCGCCCACGCGATGCCTGAGGCCTTTTTGACCAGGAATAGCCCAATAGCGGTTTAATTTTTCCGGGTCTCTGCGATATGGTTCAAAGTCAGGGTCGTTGTCTTTTACTTTGGGTGGAGTGATTGGTAAAAGGTCATTCATATCGGGAATTTTCCACAGTTCTGTACCATTAGCAAGGTATCCGTCTGAAAGCATAATGACCGGAGTCATGTGTTCAATAGCTATCCGGCATGCTTCATAAGCAAAATCAAAACAATTTCCCGGAGAGCTGCTGGCTATTACTGGTATGGGAGCTTCTCCGTTTCTACCATACAATGCCTGAAGCAGGTCAGCTTGTTCGGGTTTGGTTGGAAGCCCTGTAGATGGACCACCTCGTTGTACATTAATCACCACCAGCGGCAATTCAGTCATGACAGCGAGGCCAAGGGCTTCAGACTTGAGAGAAAGGCCGGGGCCTGAAGTGCTTGTGGCACCAAGTCTGCCTGAAAAACTGGCTCCAATAGCAGAATTGATGCCAGCGATTTCATCTTCAGCCTGGAATGTTTTCACTCCCATGGATTTGCGGGAAGACAATTCCTGAAGGATTTCAGAAGCCGGTGTAATAGGATAAGACCCCAGGAACAACTGAAGTCCTGCTTTTTCAGCTCCTGCAATCAATCCCCAGCTTGTTGCAATGTTTCCTGTAATTTGCCTGTATTTTCCTTTTTTGTCTTCTGATGGTTTAACAAGGAAGGTTGTGGAAAGCGCTTCGATGGTTTCAGCGTAATTGTAACCACCACAAAGCACAGCAATGTTTACATCAATTAAGTTGGGTTTTGATTTGAACTTTTCCCTGATGAATTTTTTCCCGTTCTCAATGTCCCTGTTGAACAGCCAAAAAAGGATCCCCATGACAAATTGATTTTTGGTTTTATCGATGGTTTTTGTATCCAGGCCTAAGTCCATTTTTTTGACAGTAGCCCTTGTTAATTGTGTAATGGGAGCTTTGATTAGGTTATAACCATCAAGTGAGCCATCACCAAGGGGGTCTTCGACAAACCCTGCTTTTTTGTAATGTTTGTTATCGAAATTATCAATATCGAGAATGATGGTTGCCCCTGATTTCACCCATTTTAAGTTCGATTTAAGCGCTGCCGGATTCATGGCAACGAGTACATCTGCCAGGTCACCCGGTGTTTCAACGTCTTTTTTTCCAATACGTACCTGAAATCCGGAAACACCTGCCAGGGTGCCCTGAGGGGCTCTGATTTCTGAAGGGAAGTCAGGGAATGTTGAAAGGTCGTTGCCAAAAGATGCAGAAGCATCGGAAAATTGGGAGCCGGTTAGCTGCATCCCATCACCGGAATCACCAGCAAATTTTACAACTACATCTTCGCGTTCGATTACTTTGCTGTTTTTCTTCATAATCACAGTATGTAAATAACTTGTTAAATTAAAAACTAATATGAATTCATAAAAACAAAATTAAGGACTTTATGACATACCGGCATGAATTTTATTCATTTTATTTTGACTTGAAAATGTTTCCATATTGTACACTATTACTAATGTAAGCGCATTTTTAACAGAGGTGATGTATAAATGTTTTGTAACACATATTGAATAAAATACAAGAAAACGCCATAAAAAAGGCTTTGGGGTGTTTATAAAAGTTTGGCATTACAACACAATTAAAAAGTATGTTCCATATAAAACATAACCCCTTAAACATAACCCCTTAATTTGTTTCCCGTCTCCGATCCACATCGCCACCAAGCCGGATAGATGAGATAGTCAGATTAGCACTTTTGTGTCTCGTAACAATTACATATATCTGAATAGTTACAATATATTAAATGGTTATTATTCAATTCTGCGTCCGATGCTGAAATATGTATAACCTTTTGCTTTCAGTTCCTGAGGTTCGTAGATGTTGCGTCCGTCAAAAATCAGCTTGTTTTTCATTTTTTCAAGTTTCTGATAATTTAACACACGGAATTCAGACCATTCTGTAACAAGTATTAAGGCATCAGCCTTATCGACAGCGTCATACGCTTTATTGACGTAAGAAATTTTATTTCCTACACGCCGTTTACATTCATCCATTGCAACAGGGTCGTAGGCGGTGATTGTTGCCCCGGCACTGGTGAACAAGTCAATGAGCTTTAATGCGGGAGCTTCACGCATATCATCTGTATTGGGTTTAAAAGACAATCCCCACATAGCAAAGTGTTTTCCTTTGAGGTCTCCAAAATAGGATTTTGCTTTATGGAACAATGTTTCTTTCTGCCGCTCATTGACATTTTCAACAGCTTTGAGTATTTCCAGGCTGTAATTGTGTTGGTCAGCTGTATTAATGATTGCTTTTACATCTTTAGGAAAACATGAACCACCATAACCTGTACCGGCATAAATAAAATATTTACCAATCCGCCGATCAGATCCAATTCCCCGTCGAACAGCGTTAATATCGGCATTTACTTTTTCACAAAAATTTGCCATATCGTTCATAAAACTGATTTTGGTGGCCAACATTGAATTGGCAGCATATTTAGTCAGTTCTGCAGAAGGGATATCCATAAAAATGACAGGATGTCCATTTAGCACAAATGGTTTATACAGCCTGTTCATAATTTGTTTTGCTTTTTCAGAATCTGTACCAACAACGATTCTATCAGGATGCATGGCATCATTAATGGCATCACCTTCCTTAAGAAATTCAGGATTGGAAGCTACATCAAAGGGAATGTTTACCTTACGTTTTTCGAGTTCTTTTTGCACCACATTACGCACTTTTTCGGCTGTACCAATGGGGACAGTGCTTTTCGTAATAATCAACAGGTAATTTTCCATGTATTTTCCTGTTTCTTTCGCTACGTCCAACACATACTTAATATCTGCGCTGCCATCTTCATCAGGAGGTGTGCCAACAGCAATAAACAAGGCTTCAGCTCCCTTAATTCCTTCTATGAGGCTTGTGGTAAATGAAAGCCTGTTTTTTTCAACATTTCGTTTTACAAGTGTTTCCAAACCAGGTTCCCAGATCGGAATGATCCCCTTGTTCAGTTTGTTGATTTTTTCCACATCAATATCAACGCATGTAACATTAACACCTACTTCGGCAAAGCATGTTCCCGATACAAGGCCAACATAGCCTGTGCCTACCATTGTTA
>JBNGDT010000081.1:0-8298 GCA_049975305.1 Bacteroidales bacterium
GTTCATCATTGGGGACATGGTTCCGCTGGTTACCTCTCCTATTTCTTCGCCCTCTTCATTATAGACTTTGTAATGTTGTCTCGGTATGCCGCGTTCATTCATAACAAACGCTTTAAGCATCTTATCCGGTTTCTCGGTTTTCAATTTTTCATGGTAATCACGCATGATAAAATCATTACCATCCACAAATTTTGTGGCCCAGCCCAATCCTGCTTCTATTGGTGATGTGGTATCATCAATGTCATTTCCATACAAACACATTTTCATTTCCAGCCTCAATGTATCTCTGGCACCCAGTCCGATTGGTTTGATACCAAATTCCTTACCGGCATCAAGCACAGCTTTGTAAATAGCTTTGGCATCGGCATTTTTCATGTAGATTTCACAACCTCCGGCACCGGTATAACCTGTGGTTGACAGCACAACATCATCTACACCGGCGAAATTAAGGGTTTTAACGGTGTAAAACTCCATATCCATGATGTTCTCACCTGTGAGCTTTTGCATGGCTTTCATGGCGTAAGGTCCCTGGACAGCAAGCAAGCTGATGTCTTCAGATAAATTTTTCAGCTGATCACCTACACGGAGGCCATAAGCTTCGGCTTGTTTTTTACACCATTCCCAGTCTTTTTCAATGTTTGCGGCATTGACCACCAGCCAGTATTTATCTTCGGCAAAGCGATAGACAAGAAAATCATCCACAATACCACCCTTGTCATTCGGCATACAGTTATACTGAACCTTACCATCAACCAAACTATTGACATCATTTGAAGAAATGCGCTGAATAAATGCTTTAGCGTTGGGGCCGGTGACTTCAAATTCACCCATGTGTGACACATCAAATACACCCAGTTTTTCACGAACTGTCCGGTGTTCTTCTTTGATCCCTTCAAATTCTACGGGCATATTAAAACCGGCAAATGGCACCATGCGCCCACCCATGGATTTATGAACTTCTGTAAGTGCAGTATTTTTCATTTCAAAACAAGTATTTAAATTATCAAATAAGTTATCCTATATCAGATTCGTCAATCATTTCTCAACACAGTAAATTCAACACGGCGGTTAAGTTGTCTTCCTTTTTCTGTGTCGTTGTCAGCAATGGGTTGTTTAAATGCGTATCCCTCATATTTGAGGCGGTCCCGATCAACACCATGTTCAATCAGATAGTCCACAACAGATTTCGCACGTTCCCGTGATAATTTCAGGTTGTATTCAAGGCTTCCCCTGTTGTCTGTATGTCCGCTGATTTCAATGACAAGCTTAGGATTGTTCTCCATCACTTCTATCACTTTATTGAGCTCAGTGAAAGATGATTCACGCAAGGTGGCTTTATCGTAATCAAAAAAGATATTTTTAAGCACAATTTTTGTCCCCACTTCAATGGGATGCAAAAGCACTTCTTTTTTGACCTGTTCAAACCCGGATGTATCAGCAATATTAAAATTTTCGGAATGAAACATATAAGCTTCTTTATTGACTGAAAGGCCGTAATTTTTACCAGCAGGCAGGCTGGCCACAAATTTACCGGTAGCTTTATTGGAAGTCAATTCAACAATTTTTTCGTTTTTTTCATTGTCCACAATTTCAATGCTGGCTTTCAAGGGTTGTAAGGTTTTAGCATCTTTCACAATGCCAGTAAAGAGAGTTAACCTTACCGACACTTGTTCTTCTGACTCCCCTTCTTTTTGAGGATACAGGATTTGGTAAATATCGTAAGAACCAAAACCGTCGGGACGCACTGAGCTGATATAAGCATGCCTGCCATCAGCAGCAATCGAGAAAAAGGCTTCATCATCAGGTGTGTTGATCGGATAGCCCAGATTAACGGGAGCAGACCAGTTGCCATTGGTATCCCGTACCGATCTGAAAATGTCAAAACCGCCCATTGAATTATGCCCTTTGGAACAAAAATACAGTGTACGACCATCGGGATGAATAAATACTCCCTCTTCATCGTATTCAGTATTGATAACAGGGCCAATATTTACAGGTTTTCCCCAGGATCCCCATGGTTCTTTTTTGCTCACAAAAATATCACGGCCGCCATAATTGTCATCAGGCCTGGTTGATACAATATACATCGTTTTTTCATCATAAGAGACACTCACCTTTGATTCATGGTATTCTGTGTTTATGGGCTCTCCAAGATTTACGGGCTCTCCCCATTCATTCCCATCCTGTATGGAAAAGAAAATATCACCTCCTTGTTTAGTTTGCGCTTTATACACATACATCATCTGTCCATCTGTTGATATTCCACTGATGGCATCATGGCTTTTGGTGTTGATGGGAGATTTGAAACGTTTGGATTTTGACCAACTGCCATCTTTTTGTTTATCAGCATACCAAACGTCTTCACAATATTTACCATCAGCTTCATCCACAGGGTTGCCAATGTATTTACGCCTTGCTGTAAAAATCAACATGGAACCATCTGCCAGTATCATAGGATTGTATTCAGGGTATTCTGTATTGATGTTTGGCCCCATGTTGCTTATTTCAACATCCACGGGGTCTTTGACAATTTCCATACCGCTACGGCATTCCGTAATGTGTTTAATAACCTTATTCTTTTTTGTCTCATCCATTTTTGGATGCATGGAAAGATAAGCAGTATAACTATTGAGGGCTTGTTCAAACTGATAATTCAAATGCTTGGCCCGCCCCAATTTAAACAACACATCATCCATGACATTTTTATCAAGGGAATAGGCTTTTTCTAGGTAGGGCAGCGCCTTGGTTTTCTCAAGAGACAAAAGATAAGCACTACCAATTTTATAATTTAGCTCAGCGTTATCAGGATTAAACTCCTGAGCTTTCAGATAATGCTCAATTGCTTTTTGAGCATCTGCATTACTATCCATAGCCTGATCCCCATTACGGATTTGGCGTTTTGCAGACCTGAGTTCACTTATGCGATCAGGAAAGTTTGAGCGCTTAAATTTGACATTTTCCTGAGCCATTCCTGACACCATGAAGCACAATAAAGCAAAAATAATAAAGCAGTATTTTTTATACATGAAATTATATTTCTAATAAAACCTAAATTCCGTTAATTTACACTGAGGACTTTGAACTCAACCCTGCGGTTATTTTGCCTGCCTTCTTCTGTATCATTGGTATCAATTGGTTTCAGATAAGCATAACCTTTATATTCAAGTCTGCTTATATCAATTCCCATATTAACAAGGTAATCAACAACAGCTTTTGCACGATTTTCGGAGAGTTCGGTATTGTATTTCAGAGAACCCCTGTTATCCGTATGTCCACCTATTTCTATCCGCATATTTTTATAATTTTCGAGCAATTTATACAGACGTCCAAGTTCAGGGTATGATTCGGGCCTAAGGGTTGCTTTGTCATAATCAAAGAAAATATTTTTCAGGACAATGCTTGAGCCCACACCCACTTTGCTGAGCACAATGTCTTTAATTACTTCCTGATAACCTGTGGCTGCAGGGATATTAAAGTTTTCCGAATGGAAAAGGTATCCTTCGGCTTTCACACTGATGCCATAATTTTTACCCGAAGGTAATGACAACATGTATTTTCCGGTGCTGGAATTTGAGTGGGTAACATTGATGACTTCATTTTTCTCGTTATCCACAATTTCAATTTCCGCCCTAATGGGTTCTGCAGAAATAGCATCGGTAACTGTTCCTTTAAGCAATGTCAGCCGTACCGTTTTCACTTCCACTTCTTCGGCTACAATTTTATCACTTATGGTAGAATTCAGGCTGGCCATCAGCTTGTCCTCAGTTCCATGTACTATCAGCTTTTCAGGACCAAGAAAAGTAATACGGTAAATGTCCTGTCCGCCATAACCCGATTCCCTGACCGTACTGTAATAACCATACCTTCCGGATCCGGCCATCACAAAGAATACATCCTGATCCGGTGTATTTATGGGATAACCAAGATTTACAGGCTCAGACCATTCACCGTCATTACCTTTTTCGGAATAAAATATATCGTATTCTCCCATGCTGGAGTGCCCTTCAGAGCTAAAATACATGGTTCTTCCATCGGCATGAATAAAACAGGCTTCTTCGTTGTATTCTGTATTGATAGGTTTCCCGATGTTTTTGACTTCACCCCACCGTCCTTTTTCGTCTTTTTCACAGTAATAAATGTCTTTTCCACCATAGGATTCCTTGCCAAAATCATCTTTTTCCCTGTTACTGACAAAATAGAAATATTTTCCATCGGGAGATACAGAAGCACTGGTTTCATGGTATTTTGTATTGATGTGTTTTGACATTTCTTCGGGTTTTGACCATTGATCGCCTTCCAGTTTGCTTTCCATAACGGTACCGTTTGGCGTGCCGTTGTAGGTATAAAGAATTTGCCCGTCATAAGAAAGGCCAATCGAAGCATCATGTCCGTCTGTGTTGAGATCACGCATGTTGGTGGCGTTTGTCCAGCGACCCTGTTCATCTTTAACCGACATGTACAAATCTTCATAATACTGATAATCTTTGGGGTCACGTCCACCACCGGTGGTACCTTCTCTGCGGGATGTAAAAATTATCATGGATTCATCTGCGGTGATTACAGGCCCGTATTCAGGATATTTAGTGTTTATTGCTGGTCCGAGGTTATCCACAAACACCCTGATGGGGTTATTGTAGTATTTTTTGCCATTGATACACTGTTCAATCCTATGCTTTGCTTTGGCAATGATTTGGTTATCATAATCTGTTTTGCCTGTTTTTTTATACGTGTTGATAAACTTACTGGTTTTATCAATGGCTTTATCAAACTCATAATTGTAATGGTATGCCTCGCCAAGCAAGTAAAGGATATCACGAGCAACGTTTTCATCAGTCTCATAAGCCTTTTCCAATGCTTTTATTGCTTTGTCTATCTCCTTATTCGCCATATAACACACCCCCAGTTTATAATTCAGAGGAGGGTAATTCCCATTATACCTTGCGGCTTTTTCGTACAAGGGTAATGCTCTTCTTAATGCTCCGATGGATTTGTTTTTATACAAATCATTCGCTTCTTTTACAGCACTCCATGCATCCCTGAAACCATTTTTGTGATGCTTGAAATCGCCTTTGACAATATCCACATCAACCTGCGCCAGTGAATAGGTTGCAGACATCATGACAATTCCCAAACATACTATACAAGATTTAATTACCTTTTTCATAAGTCAACTGTTTTAATCATTAATCACAATAAATCAAATAAGCATCAGCTTGTTCCACACCAAGTTCAACTGCCTTTTTCCAGTCTTCACAAGCTCCTTTAAAATCCCTCATCATTTCTTTTGCATTTCCCCTGTGGATGTATGCATAAGCATATTCAGGATCAAGAGCAATGGCTTTGGTGTATGAAGTCACAGCCTTGTCATATTCTTTTTGTTTATAATACACAAGCCCCATATTGTTATGAGCGTAAGCGTAATCCCTGTCAATATAAAGTACGTTTTCAAAATCTTTCAGTGCTTCTTCGTAATTTCCTTTCTCATACTTAGCAATTCCACGGTTGTTTAATGCAACCAAATAATTCTTGTCAATTTCGAGGGCAGCATCATAGTCTTCAATGGCCTTATCATAATCCTCCATGATGCGATAAACACTCCCTCGGTTGGCAAAATACATGGGATTATCGTCATCATATTTTATAGCCATAGTGTAATCGCTGATGGCTTTTTCATATTCTTCAAGTTTACGGTATGTACTGGCCCGGTCATTGTAAATCATGGCATTTTTTTCATCGTCTTTTAAGGCATAATTAAAATAGCGCAGAGCCTGTTCATATTCTTCGTTCATAAATGAAATAACGCCAAGGTAATAATCCATTTTTGGATTTTCAAATCCCATTTCTTTGGCTTTCAGTAATTTTTTCTCCGCTTCAGGGTAATCTTCCTGCCTCATGGCAATGATACCCATCATGTAATAGGCAGATGAGAGATCATCATTCAGTTCAACAGCCTTATTTAGGTCAGCTTTAGCAAGATCCAGTTTTGAAGACTGAAAATAGGCAGAACCACGATTCAGATAAGCTTGTGCAAAATCCGGGTTTAAACTGATTGCCTGGTTAAACTTATTAATAGCTTGCTGATACTGTTCAGCTTTCATGTAATCCACCCCGGCATTGTATTCGAGTTGTGCTTCCTGTCCTTTTGCCGCTACAACACTACCACTGCGAGTAGTATCCACAACAATTTTTGTGGGCACAATGATATCATTTTGTTCTGTATCCGATTCATTTTGAGCGACTGCTTTCACCATCATGCACAGCACGATAAAGAAGAGTAGATAAAATCTGTGTATTGTTTTCATATTCATAACATTTTATGTAAATAATTGACAATTTATCATTTCTATTTAAACTTTTTTCACCACAAATATTATGCCTAAGGCAAAGATTCGGATCCCGGCCTGCCATGGCAATTTTTATATTTTTTTCCACTGCCGCATGGACAGGGATCGTTACGTCCAGTTTTATTGCTTACGCGTACAGGTTCAGCTTTTTGTTTGCCTTTGGATGGATCATTATATCCAGGGTTCTGTCTTCCCACTTTCATATTGGTGATATCCAGTTTGCGGCGTTTTTCAGCTTCTTTCACTTCATCGGGGTTTTCAATGGGAATCTGGCCTTTCATCAATACAGATACAACAGAACGGTTGATCCTTTTAAGCAAACCTTTGAACAATTCATAAGCTTCCAATTTATATATCAGTAAGGGGTCTTTTTGCTCATAGGATGCATTCTGAACAGATTGCCTCAGGTCATCCATTTCCCTGAGGTGTTCTTTCCACATTTCGTCAATAGAAGCCAACACAACCGTTTTATTATACGATTCAACCACCTCTCTGCCTTTGTTTTGGTAAGATTTTTCAAGGTTTACAATGACTTTATATGTTTTAGAGCCATCCGTTACAGGGATCACAATATTCTTGTAAACCGCTGATTGTGTTTTGTACACATGCCCGATAACCGGGTATGCTTGTTCTGCAATACGATTAACCTGTTGCTTATGCGTTTCCACTACTTTTTCATAAAGCAAATTAATCAGTTCATCCTGTTTTTTGGATTTAAAATCCTCATCATCAAATGGTGCTTCGATTGAAAGAGTTCTCAACAAATCCAGTTGAAAATCTTCAAACTCAGAATTTCCATGATGTTCATCAATGATGGCAGTACAGAGGTCAAACATCATATTGGCAATATCCACGCCAAGTCTTTCTCCATCAAGGGCATGCCTGCGTTTTTTATAAATCACCGTACGCTGTGCATTCATCACATCATCGTATTCAAGCAAGCGTTTACGCACACCAAAGTTGTTTTCTTCCACTTTTTTCTGTGCTCTTTCAATGGATCGGGAAATCATTTTATGCTGTATCACTTCACCTTCTTTCACTCCCATTCTATCCATCAATTTAGATATACGGTCAGAACCGAACAAGCGCATAAGGTCATCTTCGAGTGACACGTAAAACTGAGAAGATCCGGGGTCTCCCTGTCGTCCTGACCTTCCTCTCAACTGGCGGTCAACCCGGCGGGAGTCGTGTCGTTCTGTACCCACGATAGCCAAACCACCGGCTTTTTTCACTTCATCGCTGATTTTAATATCCGTACCACGTCCGGCCATGTTTGTTGCAATGGTAACTGCACTTTTTCTACCGGCTTCAGCTACGATAGCTGCTTCACGCTTATGCAGCTTGGCATTCAACACGTTGTGTTTAATACCACGCCTGTTAAGCATGCGGCTCAGTATTTCAGAGATATCCACTGAAGTGGTACCCACAAGCACAGGCCTTCCGTGATTTGTTAAATCAACGATATCATCGATAGCAGCCTGGTATTTTTCCCGTTTGGTTTTATACACCATATCCTGATAATCTTTGCGGATAACAGGTTTGTTGGTTGGGATTACCACAACATCCAGTTTATAAATATCCCAGAATTCACCGGCTTCGGTTTCGGCTGTTCCGGTCATTCCTGAAAGCTTGTGATACATTCTGAAATAATTCTGCAGTGTGATGGTAGCATGTGTCTGTGTTGCCGCCTCAACGGTGACATTTTCTTTGGCTTCAATAGCCTGGTGCAAGCCATCGGAATACCGTCGTCCTTCCATAATACGGCCGGTCTGTTCATCCACAATTTTTACCTTGTTATCAATAACCACATACTCAACGTCTTTTTCAAAAAGGGTATAAGCTTTGAGCAGTTGATTGATTGTATGCACCCGTTCGGATTTATTAGAAAAATCCGTAATCATTTCTGATTTTTTCTTGGCTTTTTCTTTAGGGTCAGAATATTCTTTTTCAATTT
>JBNGDT010000081.1:8308-10693 GCA_049975305.1 Bacteroidales bacterium
GGATAAAGAAAGAAGGGTCTTCTCCGGATTCAGCAAGCACTTCATAGCCCTTATCAGTGATTTCAACAGAATTTTGTTTTTCATCAATCACAAAATACAGGTCATCGGTCACTTTGTGCATGTGTTTTGAATTGTCCTGCATATAATAATTCTCTGTTTTCAGCATGAGGCTTTTAATGCCTTCCTGCGAGAGAAATTTAATCAAGGGTTTGTATTTGGGCAATGCTTTATACACCTGCAGCAATTTAAATCCACCTTGTTCCCTGTTATCTGATGATATCAGTTTTTTGGCTTCATTGAGGAGGGATGTTGCCAGTGTACGCTGTGCATTATAGAGGCGTTTAACCACATCCTTATACTGGTCAAACATTTGGTCATGTGTTTGTGATGTAGGCCCTGATATAATCAAAGGTGTCCTGGCATCATCAATGAGTACAGAATCCACTTCATCCACGATGGAAAAATTGTGTTTGCGCTGCACCTGGTCTTCGAGGCTCAAAGCCATGTTATCCCTAAGGTAATCAAAACCAAATTCATTGTTGGTACCATACGTAATGTCGGCATTGTATGCTTTTCTGCGTTCCGGTGAATTTGGCTGATGTTTATCGATGCAATCCACTGAAAGGCCATGGAACTGAAAAATGGGGCCCATCCATTCAGCATCGCGTTTAGCAAGGTAATCATTAACGGTCACAAGATGTGTGCCTCTGCCTGTCAATGCATTCAGATAGAGCGGCAATGTTGCTACAAGAGTTTTTCCCTCACCTGTGGCCATCTCGGCAATTTTACCATGGTGCAACACGATACCACCAATGAGCTGGACATCATAATGAACCATATCCCAGACAATTTCATTGCCTCCGGCTACCCACCGGTTAAAATACACTGCTTTATCGCCACGTATTTCAACAAAATCATTGTCAGTGGCCAATTGTTTATCAAATTCCGATGCTGTAACTACAATTTCTTCATTCTCTTTAAAGCGTCTTGCTGTTTCCTTAACCACAGCAAAGGCTTCAGGTAACAATTCATCCAGGATAGTTTCGATTTTTTCATCAATGCCATTTTCAATATCATCAATCTTATCGTAGATTTCCTCCCGTTCATAAATGTCTTTTGTCAGGGCTTCCTGTTTCAAAGATTCGATATGTTTGTTATCTTCAGCAATGTAATCTGCGATTTTTTGTTTCATCTTTACTGTACGGGCACGTAGGGTATCATTGTCTTCATCCTGCAAGCCGTTGTGAATTTCTAATATTTTTTCTACAAATGGTTGATTTTCCTTCATATCCCGGTCAGCTTTCGACCCAAACAAATTTTTCAACACACTGTTAATTCCCATACTATTTTCGTTAAAATTTAGTCATACAAAATTAATCAAATTAAAACATAATTAAAATGAAAAACGGAATGAGGATATAAATAAGTAATTTTGTGGCACAAAGTTTTGGGATTATCCCATAAATCCGGACAAAAAAATATATATTTGTATTTGACACATATTTTGGCTAAGTTTTTGTATGACATTAGAAAAAAACGGATAATGAGGATTACGCTAAACATAGTTTTAATATCGGTTTTTGTTTGCATGTTAGTTACCCCATCGGTATTTTCACAACAAGACATGACAACATATTCCGGAAATTCCAGAGGGGTTCGTATTCTTCCACAGGTTGGTTTTAATCTCACAAAACTCACTGATGACCCCATAAGCACCTCAGAAAAATTCAGACTTGGTATTGAAGCAGGCTTGTGGGTTCAAACCAAGAATCCGATATTTTTTCAGCCCGGTTTGTTTTTCGCACAACAGCGTCTTGATGAGATAAACCTTGATGAACTGGAACACAATTTAACCACAGACACCACATTACAAAAAGTGGATTACCGTTGCCTGAAATTGCCGGTGATGTTTGGAATTCAGCTTTGGGGAGCCAGGGTTTATACAGGGCCAAGCTTTACCTACATCATTAACATAGACGAAAGTGAACTCACGGAAAACGAATTCAAGGATTTAACTATGGGGTTAAATATTGGTGCCGGCTTAAACATCACCATGTTCAGTTTTGATGTCCGTTACAAATATGGCATTACACATATTCTGCACGAAAATGTAGCCAAAGCCAATATTCTTACTGTCAGTGCGGGCTTAAAGTTTTAAGTGTTACTTATCAGTACTCGCCCCTAAGAAAAAATATAGGTTTACCGTCATGCGTCGGTACAAGTGTGTTAGGTTCGTGCAGATTGCTTCGTCGCTGCGCTCCCTTCGATGCTTCGACACAGCTTGGCAGATTGCTTCGTCGCTGCGCTCCTCGCAATCTGTTAGTTGTGATATAAACACACGGGTGTTTCATACGCAGATTACTTATCTAAAATACTGTATATGAG
>JBNGDT010000082.1:0-4049 GCA_049975305.1 Bacteroidales bacterium
ATGTTCAACAAGGTGTTCCTGGCCATTTTCATAATAATAGATCACCTTCCCGTCTTTTTTGCCATCTGTCATCTCAATTTCACTTTCAATATTCCCTTCTTTGTAGTAATACACAACCCTGTCAACTTTTCTGTTGTTGCCCTCATAGTGAAAGTATTCAAGCTTTTGTGGCTGACCATTGGGGTATGTGATTGTAACTTCCTTGTTCTTATTCCCACAGGAGGAGAAGAGAATAACTATGCATGCCACTGTTAAATATTGGTATAATCTCATTGTTGTTTGTGTTTTTTACCGATGATAAAATCTTGTGTAAACCGCATTAAAATGCCAAGATAAAAATCCATTGAATGCAAATCAATCCCTTCGTATATACCTGCACGCACTCCCATGGACAAGCCGGGATACCATTCTTTTTCTGCTTTAATATGGCCATATATGACATGGCGTTGTGCATACATAATGTGTGGGTTTTTTCCGGAGATGGATGAAAATAAATGATTTCCCAAAGGAGCATAAAAATGATTTCCATACCAATACCCTGACCGTAAGGCAAAAAATCTCCAGGACAACAGGGCTTCGCCTACTAATCCGTAACCCCGGTTGTAAGGTAAAACATCCTGTGTAATTACATTTTCAAAATGCATGTAATATGCCTGCAATCCAACATTCAAATCACTGCAACATTGATAAGAATACATCAGGCCCCCTGTAAAATTAAGTATGGTCTGCAATTTTCTGTCAATGTCAAGGTTTTGCCCGCCCAGATGCCATGCAGACATTTGCGTAACTATACCCGCAGATGACCTCCTGGATAAATTGTATGTATAAGCAATGTTGTATCCGCCAAATATCCGTTCCGGTTGATTGTCGCGGGGTAAACTCAAATAGCGCCAGTCAAGCCAAACATCCGTATGCAACGCGTCATGGTCAAATGTGATCTGTATGCCCTCCTGATTGTATTGTTCCAGGGCTTCCTTGTACGAATAAATTTGTTCGGGCAGGGTCATTTGATAGCCTGTATTCAGGGTGCCAAACCTGATTTTCAAAACCTTAAAAGGCATGTATTCAAACGCATAGACAGGCCTTATGTGTTTGATGTTATCCCTGCCAAGCATTGTATGAAAATACATGCCACCGGAAACACGAACCGAATTACTTACGTGGTAAACTAATTCCGGCTTTATGTGATACCCTGCCAGCGTATATGAATAGGCCATGGGATTGTAATATTCAAAGTTGTAAAAATGATTGAGGTTGTCAATGCGAACCAGTGCAATCCCATCATTATATGTCTTATTCTCCGTGATAAATATATTTTCATCCCACTGAGCAAGAACGTGAGAAGGGAAAAACCCCACTGTGAAAAAAAATAATATGTTGAGCGGTTTAAACATAATAATAGCATTGCAAACTTAATAAAAGCATTGTAAACATAATCTCCAAAAGGTAATTGTGAAAGTTTTTTACACGAGATGCAGTAAATGTCGTCTTTTTTGATTAATTTCAACATGAGAAAAAAAAACTAACTGTATATGCGACTTTTAATTATTTGCGTTGCTGTATTTGTATCCTGTTTAAACACATCAGCTCAGAACATAAATACAGCTCAGATTGACTCCCTTTGCAATGAAAGTATTTTGTATGCCGACTCCCTGGGCAATAAAGCCATTACACTTGCTGAACAGGCCATTGCACTGGCTGAAAAAAACAATGACAGTTGTTTACTGGCTGAACCATGTTACAGTTTAGGTGTGGCACTGCATTCAAAAGCCCGGTATGATGATGCTGTTGTGCAGTATCTGGATGCGTATGACCTAGCATCTGCCTGCAACAATTATGAAATTGTCATTAAAACCAGTAACAACCTGGGCATACTCCACCGTATGACAGATCAATATGATGTCGCTGTTTCATGGTATAAAAAAGCACTGGAATTTTCCCGTATCAATGATGATATTCAAGGTCAAATACAAGCGATGAACAACCTTGGAAGTTTGTTTGTATACCAGGGTAACAACCAAAAAGCACTTTATTACTTCAATCAAAGCCTTGATTTGATGGAAAAGCACCCGGAGGAAAACATGGAAGAAGCTTCCATTCGGATCAATATAGCATGGACTTTATATGCACTTGACAGAAAATCGAAAGCTCTGCAGGCATATTCAGAAGCCTTGAATGTGCTTAAAGATAAACCGGATCCATACGTCAAAGCGGTGTGCCTTAAAAACATGGGGGAGATTTACCTTGAGGAAGAAAATTTCAATACAGCCTATGAAATGCTTAAAGCTGCCGAACCGCTTTACGAAGAATTTGACAACAAAAGCAGCAAGGCAGACCTTTTTTATTTGTTGTACCAGGTTGAATTAGGGAGGCATGATCATAAAAAAGCCCTGGAATACCTTGAAAAATATCAGCTTCTACAGGACAGTATCAATACTCGGGATATGCATGCCCTGCTGGCGGATATCCAGGAAAAATATGACAATGAACGCCTGAAAAAGGAAAAACTGGAACAGGAAAAAGAACTGGAGCGTCATAAGAATTTAATCATTACCGATGCATTATTCCTTAGTTTATTGCTGATAATGATGTTTTTTATCTTACGTATTAACCGTTTAAGAAAAAGAAACAACCGCATCCTCTCGAAGAAAAACAAAACCATCCGGGAAGGCTTACAGTATGGCCGCTATGTAAAAGAAAAAATCATGAAACACCATCCGCAGGATATGCACAAATACATCCGTGGTTATTTTATTCTGGATATGCCGCGCGATATAGTGGGTGGTGATTTTTATATGGTGAGAAAAAAACACGGGGCCTTGTATGTGCTTCTCGGAGATGCTACAGGGCATGGTATTCCAGGTGGTTTTATCTCACAAAACTGCCTGTATTTGTTTGATGATGCCATGCGGGAATATTCATCTCCCCATGACATCATTGACCATGTTATGCAGCGTTGGAGCCTTCAGTCTGAACAATCAGGAGATTATGATGATGGGTTTACAGCAGCCCTTGTGAAAATTGAGATAGGCGGAGATGTGGAGATAGCACTGTGGAAACAAAAAGCCTTGTTGGTAAAAAATGGTGAAATTCACACACTGAAACATTCAAAAATCAAAGCGAAATCCGGAATTTATAACACTAAACAAAAACTAAATCAGGGGGACACACTTATTTTCACTTCGGATGGTTATTACGATCAATTGTCTGAAGAAACCAGGAAAACCATGAAATTTGCAACATTCAGAAATGTGGTTTCATCTTGCAGCAATGATTCCCCTGAAGACATGAAAAAAACATTGATTGATGCTTTCAACGCATACAAAGAAAAACTGCCCCAAACGGATGATGTCCTGGTTATCGGGATGGTCTTTTAGTGTCCTGTCAACCTTAATATGACACCCCGGTTTTTTGTCTTTTCTTATGTCCCTGTATTTCCACTGCGTGAGGGCGAAGGCTGGCATCCCGCATGCACGGGCAGGCTGTTTTCTGTGCTGTGCTGTAGCGACCGGATGGAAGCTCACAAGCACAGCATTACAGAAACGCCTGAACGGGAATGCAGATACAAGCCGCAGACCGGCCTTTTTTCACTCGCCTCGCTTAGCGAGTGAAAAAAAGGACACGCCCTTATAATTCATAAAATATTGTTAGTAATACCAAAGCGATTAAAGCTCTTGCTGTGGATTCCAGAGGTGTTTTTCAAAATCCACAATGGTATCGTTAACAACGGTGATGCCTTCGCTTTTCAACAGGTCTTCCATGACATGTTCGCCCCCGAAATGATGTTTCCCGGTAAGCATGCCATTGCGGTTAACCACGCGATGAGCGGGTACAGGTGGTTGAACGTTATGAGCGTTGTTCATGGCCCAACCCACCATCCTGCCGGCTTGTGGAGAGCCGAGATACGCTGCAATAAGACCATAGGTTGTCACCCTGGATTCAGGTATCAGGCGTACAACCTGATATACCCTCTCAAAAAAATCCTTACGATGTAAATCCTTCTCGCTTTTCATCTATAGGCGGTTCTGAAAGTTCAATATTTTGTGGTA
>JBNGDT010000082.1:4059-10682 GCA_049975305.1 Bacteroidales bacterium
ATCTAAAGCAGATGTATCTGATGGTGCGTTTTTCTTCAAGCCATTTATATTCATAATGGGTTTTTATGGGAGGCACAATGCCGGTATGGTCCCCATCGTATATGTCGGGAATATCGTGCAAGAGCGGCAGTTGATTATGCCTGATTACATCCAGTGTATAAGCATACATGACAGG
The DNA here is from genome assembly GCA_049975305.1 of Bacteroidales bacterium. Classification (GTDB taxonomy): domain Bacteria; phylum Bacteroidota; class Bacteroidia; order Bacteroidales; family ML635J-15; genus JAQIBY01. The sequence goes on from JBNGDT010000082.1 coordinate 4,235, forward strand.
GTCATCTGTTTTCAGGTGAACCATGCCGTTGTTTTTCAAAATGGCCTGGTAGCGTGTTAAAAAGTTTGATGATGTTAGCCGCCTGGTAATGCTTTTACGCCTGCCCCTGTGAGGGTCAGAAAAGGTACACCATATTTCATCCACTTCGTTACTGGCAAAACAATGATGGATAAAATCAATCCGTATGCGGAGAAAAGCCACATTCAACATACCGGCTTCAAGTGAATCTTTAGCTCCCCGCCATAGCCTTGCCCCTTTGATGTCCACACCGATATAATTTTTGCCCGGATTCAATTTTGCAAGGCCCACAGCATACTCCCCTTTTCCACAGCCAAGTTCAAGGGTAATGGGATTGTCATTTTTAAATAGTGTGTTGTTCCACCTGCCTTTGATCTTTACCTGGTTGTTTAACAATTCATGGGGATGAGGCTGAATAACATGGGGGAAAGTCTCGTTTTCTTTAAAACGCTGTAATTTATTCTTACCCACGGCAAATTTATTCTTGTTCAACGCTGGCTACCGAAATACCGACATCCATGATGCCAGGCAGCTTTTTGACACGCATGGCCTGTTCTATCCTGAAGCTGTATTCTCCTTTCTGTGGAAATGAATAATGCTGTTTCCATAAAATTTTGTTATCCCAGATATCTCCCATGCCATCACCTTTCCATTTCCCGGATTTATCGGCAAGGATACATTCTACAGTATCGATTGAATATTTCCCTGTGGGAGTAGTGGAATGCACAAACATCCAAATGTTGGAATATGGATACATACTTGCATTACGGACATGAAGAAAAATGTTGTATGTGTTTTCAGGTTCTTCGATGTCAACCTTGAATTCCGGTTGAAAATCTCTGTCCCATATTTTGTCCGGGATATTCTTGTATTCTTTATATACTTGGTTTTTATCACATGCATGGAGAAAAAACAATGACAATATCAGGCTTAATGACAGTAGTTTACGTTTTATCATTTTATGTTTGTTTTCTGATTTCCGCGGTTAGGTTTCCCTGTGTTTTTTCGATTTTGGTTTTCTGCGTTTTGGTTTTCTTTTATTTTCAAATCTATTTATATTGCCTTGATTTAGATCATTTGTATAATCATACTCAACGGGAGTGTTCTTTGTTGTGTTGATTGCATTTTTGTCAAGCAACTCTTCAACGAGAATTCCCTGTTTGTTAAGTTCAATGATTTCTTTCACTCTTTCAATGGGCAAGGCAGTAAGCACGGGTGCATTATCAATGATAATTTCATAATACATCAGGTGTTTAAAAATATCATTTTTCACGTGCCTGGCATCTCCCAGTTTTGTTTTAAGTGTGTAATGTTGTTTTGGGATATTTTTTCTTTCGTGCAGGTAAACAGGGAGTTCATAATTTATGCAACATTTCAATTTCCCACATTGTCCGGCCAGTTTTTGTGGGTTGAGAGATAATTCCTGGGTTCTGGCAGCATTTGTGGTTGCTGACTTAAAATCTGATAACCATGTGGTGCAACACAATTCACGACCACAAGATCCAATACCACCAAATCTGCCGGCCTCCTGCCTGACACCGATTTGTTTCATTTCAACACGAATATGGAATTCATTAGCCATGATTTTTATCAATTCCCTGAAATCAACGCGTTCCTCAGCAATGTAATAAAAAATAGCCTTGGTTTTATCTCCCTGATACTCCACATCCCCAAGTTTCATGTTAAGCCCAAGGTTTTTAATTATTTCACGTGTTCTCAGCAAGGTAGGTATTTCCAATTCAACAGCTTCCTTCCACTTTTTTATGTCAGCGGGTTTTGCTTTGCGATATACTTTTTTGAATTCTGTGTCAAAAGGGATGCATTTTTTTTTAAGTTGATTTTTTACCAGTTCACCGGTAAGGGATACGATGCCTATATCATGGCCTGGTGATCCCTCTACAGCTACGACATCTCCAATGTGAAGGGGTACCCTATTGACATTTTCAAAATAAGATTTTCGTGTATTCTTAAACCGAATCTCTACTATGTTAAAGGGATGTGGAGTTTGCGGAGTATCTTTTAACCAATCGTAAACATCTAATTTATAACATCCGTGAGCTATATTAAATTCGTTGGCATTTTCATCAATCTCGCAAACCCTGCATCCGTGTTCTAATTCCCTGATTTTGTTCATCTTACATCGCTTTGGGGGGTTGCAAATAGGTTTCAAAGTTAACACTTATTTTTGAATCAACCGAATCAGATTGAAACTTAAATCCAGTAAAATAATTTTGGATATCCCATTACGTTCTATATGGTAATGTGCAGTTTCTATTTGTTCCTGTATGTTGTGCATTTTTTTTAGGCTGATGTGATGTGAAATTTTTTCTGCAAATTCCTTTTCATCTTCTGTCATGAAAATAAGGCTCCGGTTTTTGGTGTGCATCATGAGTAGTTCCCTGAAAAACCGCAACGTATAAATCAAAAACCCTTTTTGTATTTCACGGCTTAACGTCCCGGTATTTTCAGCCCATTCTATGCATTCCGCTATGTTTTTGTTTATCATCGCAGGTAGCCATGTCTTCATTTTATCCAGGTATTCTTTCCGTGCATCAGACACAGCGAGATAATTTCTCGCTTCAAAAAGATTCCCGCGACTCATGCGGCTGATTGTCATAGCTTCTGCATGATCAATATTGTATTTTTCTGACAGATAATTTGCCAGCTCTTTTGTATCTATAGCAGGAATTTTAATAGGTGTAGTTCGGGAAAATATTGTTGGTAAAACATTGTTTGCATCTTCGGATATTAGCAAAAATATGGTCTTTGGAGGGGGCTCTTCAATCATCTTAAGCAACTTGTTGGCTGCTGTCCTGTTCATTTTTTCCGGCAACCAGATGATCATTGTTTTAAATTCCGATTCATAGGTTTTTAAACTTAGTTTACGAATGATTTCCGTAGCCTCATCGCGATAGATACTTGCCTGCTCATTTTGGCTTTCCAGTTGTTCCAGCCATTGCTGAAAGGTAAAATACGGCTTGTTGATCAGTGTCTCACGCCATTGTTCAATATAACTGTCGCTTACCGGTTTTTTGTTATCCGCTTTTACCACGGGAAATACAAAATGAAGATCGGGATGTACAAATTTCGAGATTTTTTTACACGAAGGGCATACACCGCAACTGTCATTATCTGATGGGTTTTCGCATGAAAGGTATTGTGTAAATGCTATGGCCATAGGGAGTTTACCAACCCCGGGAGGACCGAAAAACAACTGTGCATGACTGATACGGCCAGTTTTTACTGTGTGTATTAATTGGTTTTTTATGTATGTTTGACCTATAATGTCTTTAAAATACATGTGAATCGATGTTTTATTGGTTGCTAAGTTAATCAAAAATGAGAAAATGATCAGACTGCGAGTTGTTTTTCTGCCAGCGTTTTTGTGGTTTTTCTTAGTAAAAACCCCGGTTTTTGTTTGATTATTAATGTTTTAAGATCTAAAAACAGGTTTATATTTGTGTTATACATGATAGTCCAATTTTCAAAGCTCTTTGTTAACTGTTAAAATTTATTATTACTTTCGCGCTGATATGGTTGCTATTCTTCTATCTTCTAAACGACTGGACAAACCAGATGAATCATTGGTAAATTTGTATCGTGAAACCAATGATAAAGCCCTGATAGGGGAATTGTTTAACCGTCATTCCGGATTTGTGCTTGCCATTTGCATGAAATACCTTAAAAACAAATCCGAAGCAGAGGAAACAACCCTGGTGATATTTGAATCCCTGTTTTCAAAATTAAAACAGCATAAAGTAGAATTTTTCAAAACATGGTTGTATTCTGTAGCCAGAAACACATGCCTGGAACTGTTGCGTAAAGATCAATCCCGCATGAAACGAGAATCAGAATATCAAAAAACTGAAGCTGGGTTTATGGAATCTGTGCCTGAATGTCATCAAAAGGGAGAGAATGAATTAAAACAAACCGAAGATAAGGCATTGGAAGAAGCTTTGAATAGCCTTGTAAAAGAACAAAAAGAATGCCTTGAATTGTTTTATATGAAAGGATTAACCTATGCTGAGATTGAAAAAGAGACCGGGTATTCATTGAAAAAAGTCAAAAGTTATCTTCAAAACGGGAAACGGAATTTAAAGATAAAATTGGGTAAAAAACATGAGTAAGAAATATATACATAGTTTTTTTGACCATACCGAACATCCTGACGAGGCAACCCTCTGGCTTTATTCACAAGAAGAGTTAACACGGAAAGACATGCACAGCGTGGAGCAGCACCTTATTGATTGTTCCATGTGCAGCGATGTTGTTGATGGATTTAGCATGTATGAGTCAGAAAGCAGTCTGAATGCATCTAAAAACCGGGCATACCTTATGTTTGAACAGGCACTTAAGAAGCGTAAAAACAAGAAAATACTTTATTTGGCCATGGCAGCGGTTTTTGTAGTGGTTGCCGTTAGTGCTTTAGTTTTAATGTATGATTTTCCGGGAAAAAATACACAGAAAAATTCTCAGGTAGCTAAATATACCCCCGGGGAAGACATCGGGAAACTATCTGGTGAAGATGGATTTATTATTAAAAAAGATACAGGGATTGGCGATATAGCATTGAATAAGCAAAAAGAGGAAGCAGCTTCATTAAAACCGGAAATAGAAGAAACAACAGCCGTGTCTCAGGAAAAATTGATTGATGCAGAACAGGAAACTGAAGTATCAGCACCAGTTATTGAAAAACTGAATGTTTTAAATAACGAGACAATTGAAAGAGAAATTGATACAGCAGACGCGTCATTCGGTATTTTTGCTGAAAATCAGCACCAAGAAAGCATGGTAATTGCTGGCATGGTAAGGGATTCGGAAAGCCATGCGAAAGATGCGGCTTTTGCTGAAATGGAAGTTAAAGAGGAAACTATCCATGTGTCAAATGAGGCAGATCTATATTTTGAATCAGATGAGGATAGCAGTAAGGATAAAAATTCAGACCTTGATATTCTGGCTGAGCAAAATGACAGGTCTTTACGGAGGGGAGGAAAATCAAGCGAAAAGGTTGTTTCTGAAGTATCCGATGATGCATCACAAATGTCAGATTCGAAAGTACTTGAAGAAAATCCTTTGTATCAACAAGGTATAGAAGCCAAAAATGAGGGTAATTTGTATGAAGCCCTGCGATTGTTTTCCCGCATCCCCAAAGGCGATTCTTTATACTGGAATGCACAGTGGCAGATTGCTACCATTCACAGGAGCAGAGGAGATACTGTTAAGGCAGTAAAGGTTTATTCTATTTTGAAAGATACGTCTAACCCACATCAATATTCAGCTAAATTTTTCTATGATTTGCTTGTCCCTGACGAAGATCAGTAGTTGTCCGGAATGGGTCTGAAATTATATTGCCTGTTTGATAATTCTGCCAACACCGCAGGCAAACAGCTTAACACATTGTGTGATGCTTTCAGTGAGTCATGAAAAACTATCACGGAGCCGGGTTTAACGTGATTGACAACGTTTTTGTAACATGTGGCCGGTGTTATTGAGGCATTGTAATCAAAACTGAGGATATCCCACATGACTATGGTGTATTTCTTTTTTAGTTTGTTGGCCTGGCGATGTCTGATACGCCCATAGGGTGGTCTGAATAAGCTGCTTTTCAGAACATTGTCAGCAAGGTTAACATCATCCACGTATTTATTTGTGGTTGTTCTGTACCCTTTAAGGTGACTGTACGAATGATTCCCGATGCGATGTTCTTTTGCCCTGATGAGGTTAACCAGTTCGGGATAATGTTCAGAGTTACGACCCAGGCAAAAAAAAGTAGCTTTGGCCTTATAATCATCCAGAATGCTTAACACTTTTTCAGTGACACCAGGAGTTGGTCCATCATCAAATGTTAGGTACAGGGCTTTATCATCGCCATTGGAAGGAACACACCAAAGGTGCTTTTGCCATGGTGTATACTGGATAAATCCGGGAATTTTACTGATCATAAAAATCCATAATAATTTACATTTTAAAGGTAATGGATATCAAAAACTATACCACAAAAATTGATTCTAAAAATATTTATAAGTTTTTTCTATTTGCTTAGATCGTGGTACATTTGAGGGATATTAAATTCTCATTTTTCCCTTCTATTATCGCAATTTCTGGGATAGAATTCATATAAAAAAGGTTAATCCTTACCGGATGCTCCTTATCATTCAGCCGCTCAAAAACTTTTTTGCAAATCTTCATTTTTTCCTCATCGCTCATACCTTCTGTAAACTCCGGCAACTCGCCCAAATGCCTGATGATTTCACGCTTGTGTTTTTTAAGCAATTCAGGGAAATATAACTCGTACACCATCCCGTCTATGATTTGCTCAAAGTAGGTGGGGATGAGTTGGTCGGAAACATTACTTGGGTTTTTATATAAAAGAAACACTGTTGTCCGATAAAAAATTAAGAGCAGGAAGATAGCAATATCTTCCTTGCTC
>JBNGDT010000083.1:0-6068 GCA_049975305.1 Bacteroidales bacterium
TTGCCGGTCATAGGTTTTCAGATCATTGGATCAGGGTTGTTTCAGGCACTGGGAAAAGTTGTGCCTGCACTGTTGCTGGGGTTATCACGTCAAGTGTTGTTCCTTATTCCTCTCGCCCTGATTCTGCCCCGTATTTTTGGTGTTGCAGGGGTGTGGTATTCTTATCCCGCTTCAGATTTTCTTGCGGCTTGTGTTACCGCATTATTACTTTATCGTGAAATAAAAAAGCTTAAAAAACAAAATAGAATGTCAATAGAATATCAATAATTATCCTCGTTATTGATTTGTCCCCAATTCTCTCATGAACGGATGCGATTGAGTTGAGTCTGGGTAATCCCGAATTCCCTGGCGATTTTATACAGTTTGTTTTTACCTCAAATCCGCAAGTGGTTTACGAAAACTACTTGCGGATATAAGCTTATATGTTACATATTTTTATATCGTTTAAATGTCAGTTTTTTGTTTTATCGGGTACCGGGTCATAACCGGATGTCCCCCAGGGATGGCATTTAGCAAGGCGTTTTAATGATAGCCAGCTGCCATACAAAGGGCCGTGTTTTTGTACAGCTTCTGCGGCATATTTTGAGCATGTTGGTATATGCCTGCAAGCCTTAGGTGTCCATGGTGATATGGCATACCTGTAGAAATTAATTATTGCCAGCAGAAATATCGTTAACAACCGTTTAAACACATTTAATAAATGCATATAGTATGTACGTAACCTTTACTAAAAGGTCTCAAAGGTATAAAATTATTCTTCAGGTACCAATAAAATAAAGCCGCTGCTGTGTATATTTTCAATTTTTAAGTTTGGATCTTTACTCAGGTATTTTCTGAGTTTTGTGATATATACATCCATACTTCTGGCATTGAAATAGTTATCATCTCCCCAAATGGTTTTCAGGGCATAATTCCTGTTCAATACATTGTTTCTGTGTTTATAAAGCAGTAGCAGCATCTCTCCTTCACGGGGGCTTAATTTTTGGATTTCATTTCCATGCTTTAATTGTCGTGTTGATGGGTTGTATTCCAGCTTTCCGATTTTAATTGGAGATGGTTGTTTGAACTGTTCTGGTTTACCTACACGTTTAAGTATTGCCTTGATTTTCATAAGCAACACATCAGAATCAAACGGTTTTGTAAAGTAGTCATCAGCACCTACTTCAAATCCTTTCAGCACATCTTCTTTCAAAGATTTTGCTGTCAAAAAGATCAGGGGGATACCGGGACTCAAATCACGGATTTCTTTTGCAATGGTTAAACCATCCACATTTGGTAGCATAATATCGAGTACACACAAGTCATAATTTCCTTTTTTAAAGGCCGTGAGAGCATCTTTACCATCATCAACGTGCGTGACGTTATAATTATGCATTTCAAGGTATGATTTCAGTATAGCACCGAAATTCACATCATCTTCAACTAAAAATATTGATTTTTTCATAAGCTTTATGTTTTTAAGAGTTTAATAATAAAAGTAGTTCCTTTTCCGGGGGTTGATTTTACATCGATCAGGCCTTTGTGAGCATTGATAATTTCCTTTACATAATACAGGCCCAAACCAAATCCTTTTACATTATGGATGTTACCGCTGTTTGTTCTGTAAAATTTGTCAAATATTTTGGATATGGTAACATTGTCCATTCCAATGCCGTTATCTTTGATTGCAATATAAATCCACTTGTTTTTATTGTATGTCTGTATGGTAAGATGTGGTTGTTTGTCTCCGGCGTATTTTATACCGTTATCCAACAGGTTGGTGATGACATTAACCATGTGTTCTTTGTCAACGAGGTAATCGTGTTGTTTGGCATTAAGTTGCAGATCTATGTTGCCGGATTGTTTTTCCAATGTTAGTTTTATGTTGTTAATGGCTTCATTAATGATTTGATGTATGTCATGTATTTGAAGGTTGATTTTAATGTGTCCTTTATCAAGGTATGATATTTCAAGAATCTTTTCTACCTGTGAATTCAGCCTGTGGGTTTCCTGTGAGATGATATCGATAAATTGTTTTTTGGCAGTTTCATTGTTTTTGACTTTTTGATTTTTCAGTGAATCTGCAGCAAGCCTGATGGTTGCTATTGGTGTTTTAAATTCATGCGTCATGTTGCTAATAAAATCATTTTTTATTTCGCTTAATTTTTTTTGCCTAAGTATAACGTAATTGGTGCTGAAAAAAGTGATCAGAATCATCAACACAAAAATAACGGAAAGGGTTATTTGTAAGGAAATGCTGTCCATGATAAATTTATTTTGTTCAGGAAAGCTGACAGCAAGGTATTCGTCTTTGCCGAATACAGCAATGGGAAGCAACCTGATTTTATATGCATTTGGAATGTCTGTCTTTTTAAAATCACTGGATTTCAAGTGAGGGTGGATATGGTTTTCTTTTAGTAATGCATATTTGAATTTGCTGTTAATGCCCTGATTCTGGAATTCTTCTGATAATATTTTATGTAATGATTCTTTGGTGTATCTCTTTGAAACAGGAATGTTTTGGATGTTAATTTCAGTTTCAATTTTCTCCAGCAAATCAAATAATTCACTTTTGTTCTCCTTTTTAAGCATGTTAGAAAAATAATCTTCCATGTTCACTATTTCATCCTCATGGTCTATGATAAAATCTTCAGGATACAATTCATTGTTTAATATGTGTTCAGGCTTTACCGTCCTGTCAAACTCAACATTATTGCTTGTTCCATCCGGATATTTAAAAGAAAACATCATTGGATCAACGGGCTTGATGCTGTCGTTAGCATTTTTGTTTAACAAATCATAGGCACGGATAATGGCTATCCTGCTGTTTAACCTGTTTGTTGCTTTTCCCAATGCAGTGTAAATATGTTGATCGTATAATTCTTTTTTTTCTTCATACGATATGCGGATGAAAAAATACTGCAGCCCTATCAACCCTACAAGGACCAGGGCCATAAAGTAAATTAATATGGTAAATACCACTTTTTTCATTTCCCAATCTCAAACCTGAGTGAAAATATTTTTGCTATTAATTAATACATATTAATTTATAATGGTTTTATTATGCATTAATTATTTTTTAAATTATTTTATGTGAAACAAGTATTAAATTTAAACGTAATAAATGACAAAATATTTTAACCAAAAACTATTATTGCTATGAAAACGCAACACATCATTCAAACGGGAATTGCATGTGTATTGATCATGCTTAATGGTTTAACCAGTGCACAAGAGTTGCAATCATTTTCAAAAGAGATACGTGTCAAAAAAACGATACGTGGTACAGATACCATCGTAGAATATGACACGATCATTAAAAAAGATCATTTCAACGAGGAGGAATTCAAATCTTTTTGGGAGCAAATGGGAAAAGACTTTGAGTCTGCCATAGCACCTTTCAGTGATTTAGAACGGTTTGAAGATGAATGGCGCCGGTTAATGATGCACTTTGATAGCTTGAATGACGAAATAGATTTTGAATTTGATTTTGACATGGATATCAGACCACCGGCTTATATGTTTTATTTTAACAACTGAAAAGATACCATTCGCCAAAGCTGGGATATTTATAACTGGAAAGATTTTGAACAAAGCATGCGAAACCATTTTGACTACATGGCCGGTCGTATAAATGAACATTTTAACCATTCAGATGGTTATGTAAAAAACCTGTATGGACAAACCAGCGACAAAATTAAAATCGTAAAGACCAGTAAAAACCGTTATCTCATCAGGCTGCTGGAACCCATGACATTGAAATTTATCAAAGTGTATAATGATGTTGGAAGTACAATATTTTACAAATATTATTATACAGACGACAAAATTGAGGAAGTTCCCCTTGATATGAGTATGGTGAAACCGGGAATTTGTTTCCTGAAAATCAAGACTAAAGAAGGCACTTATCTGGGAAGGCTGTTTATTTCATGAAAACAATAACCCACACACCGGGGATGGTATGTAGGTTATTGTCATGGTATTTGTGTTGTGTTATTCTATGTTTGCCTGGGCCGCAGACAGCCTGGCAATAGGGACACGGAAAGGAGAACAGGATACATAGTTCATTCCCACTCTGTGGCAGAATTTCACAGAAGCAGGTTCTCCACCATGTTCACCACAAATGCCAATTTTAAGATATGGTTTTGTTTTACGTCCTTTTTTGATGCCCATTTCTATAAGTTGTCCAACGCCCTCTTGGTCAAGTACCTGGAATGGATCGTGTTTTAATATGCCATTTTCGATGTAAATGGGCAAAAACTTGCCGGCATCATCACGGCTGTACCCGAACGTCATTTGTGTCAGGTCGTTTGTGCCAAAAGAGAAAAATTCTGCAGACTGTGCAATCTCATCGGCAGTAAGTGCTGCCCTGGGAATTTCAATCATGGTTCCAACAAGATAATCTATGTTGTCATTTCTTTCTTCAAATACCTTGTTGATGGTTTCCCTGACAATATTTTCCTGCATTTTCATTTCCTGCAGATTGCCTGTAAGTGGTACCATAATTTCTGGGATAGCTTTAATGCCTTTTTTCTTCAGGTTGAGTGCTGCTTCAATAATAGCTCTGGTTTGCATCTCGGTAATTTCAGGGTATGTGTTTCCCAGTCGGCAACCGCGATGGCCAAGCATGGGATTTACTTCACTGAGTTCTTCCACTTTAGCTTTAATTTCTTTTGCTGAGACACCCATTTCTTTGGCCATTTCTTCCTGGTTTTTTGGGTCGTGAGGAACAAATTCATGAAGTGGCGGATCAAGCAGCCTGATGGTTACTGGCAAATCATGCATGGCTTCAAAAATGCCTTCAAAATCTTCGCGTTGATAAGGCAGGATTTTATACAGTGCTTTGCGTCGTCCTTCTTCATCATTTGCCAGGATCATTTCACGAAATGCCTTAATACGTCCACCTTCAAAAAACATGTGTTCTGTGCGGCATAAGCCGATTCCTTTTGCGCCAAAATCACGTGCCGCTTTAGCGTCATCTGGTGTGTCGGCATTAGTACGTACATGCATTTTAGTATATTTTTCGGCCAGATCCATAAGTTTGCCAAAATTGCCACTGAGTTCAGGTTTTTTAGTTGGTATTTTGCCATCATACACATCTCCTGTTGTCCCATTGAGCGAAATCCAGTCGCCTTCTTTGTATGATTTATCGTTGATTGTTAGTGTGCGTGCTTTGTAATTGATTTTTATGCTTCCTGCACCTGAAATACAACATTTCCCCATACCACGGGCAACTACTGCAGCATGAGATGTCATGCCTCCGCGTGCTGTTAAAATTCCACGGGCTATATTCATGCCTTCAAGGTCTTCAGGGGAAGTTTCGATACGGACAAGAAGGGATGCATCGTATTTGCTGGCTTCATCGGCAAAAAATACAATTTGTCCTGTTGCTGCTCCGGGGGAGGCAGGTAATCCTTTTGTTATCACATCTGATTTTTTAAGCGCCTCTTTATCAAATACCGGATGCAGTAATTCATCCAGCCTGTTTGGTTCAACACGTGTAAGCGCCTCTTTCTCATTTATCAGACCTTCTTGGAGCATATCCATGGCTATTTTAACCATGGCAGCGCCGGTGCGTTTTCCATTACGTGTTTGCAACAGCCAGAGTTTTCCTTCCTGGATGGTAAACTCCATATCCTGCATATCCTTGTAATGATTTTCCAGTTTTTTCTGGATGTCATACAGTTCTTTATACAGTTCCGGCATGGTTTCTTCGAGAGAGGGATACTTTTTCTTTCTTTCTTCTTCTGAGATGTTAGCAAATTCGGCCCATCGTTTTGAGCCTTCTTTTGTGATTTGTTGTGGTGTTCTGATACCGGCAACCACATCCTCTCCCTGTGCATTGATGAGGTATTCTCCATTGAAATTATTTTCACCTGTAGAAGCATCCCTTGTAAACGCAACTCCTGTGGCAGATGTTTCTCCCATGTTACCAAATACCATGGCTTGAACACTGACTGCTGTGCCCCATTCGTGAGGTATTTTATTCATGTTTCGGTAATAGATTGCCCTTTTGTTGTTCCAACTGTCAAATACTGCCATAATGGCCCCCCAGAGTTGTTTCCATGGGTCGGTTGGAAAATCTTTCC
>JBNGDT010000083.1:6078-10613 GCA_049975305.1 Bacteroidales bacterium
CTTTTTTAAATTTCTCAACCAATTTTTTCAGGTCATCAACCTCTAGCTGGGTATCAAGTTCTACATTTTTTTCTTCTTTTACGGCTTCAATGATTTCTTCAAAGGGATCAATTTCCTCTTTAGATGAAGGTTTTAATCCCATAACCACATCACCGTACATTTGTATAAACCGACGATATGAATCCCACGCAAAACGGGGGTTGCTTGTCTTCTTTATCAGTCCTTCCACAGTGTCTTCATTCAAGCCCAGGTTAAGGACGGTATCCATCATACCCGGCATTGATATCCTAGCACCTGAGCGTACTGATACCAATAATGGGTTTTCATTGCTCCCAAATTCTGTGCCTGTAATTTTTTCAATGCCTTGTATGGCTTTTTCTACATCGTCTTTCAATAATTCTACGGTTTTTTTATATCCGATTTTGTTGTATTCTGTACAGACATCTGTAGTAATGGTGAAACCAGGCGGTACAGGAACGCCAATAAGACTCATTTCAGCAAGGTTAGCGCCTTTTCCTCCAAGGATGTTTTTCATATCACTACGGCCTTCTGCCTGTTTGTTTCCAAAGGTGTAAACACGTTTTTTGTTTGTCATCGGTTAAAACTTTTATATGTTTTCTGATTAAATTATTTCTTAAATTTTATTGGACACAAAAGTAGTAATAAAAATTATTGATTGCAGGATAATATTTTGTTAAAAAGCATAAAAATCAGATTTCCTGTTTTTTTGTTCTGCCCCAGTATAAATAGATGATGGCACTGCCGGTACCGAAAACAAAGAAAAGCACACCGGATAACATCAGTGCGGATTGCAAGTCATATAAATCTGCATACCAGCCAAGGAAAGGGCCTGTGACAGCAAAAAATACCCGGATGACAAAGTTCCTTACAGAAAGCACGGTGGCACGTTGATCCGATTTAGTCAGGCGGTTGATATAATCTTTGAGCACCGGAGTTGCGATACCCCGTGTAAAATAAAACATCAACAGGAAAGGAATCACCCATAAAGTGTTGAAAAGTGCAAGCGAAACATAGCCAAGCCCGATGAAAAATATGATCCCGTAAATGGTTATTTTGTTACTAAGCCGGTGTTCGATGCGGTATGCTACCAGGCTTGTAAGGCCTACGGTAAGGTTTAGAACTGCCCAGGCAATACCGATCTGCGTTTTGGAAAAACCCAGTATAGTATCCATATACGGCTGAATAAACCAAGCCATGGTGAGGGTGGCACAACCGGTGATAGATGAAAATAAAATATTGTACCTGAGTACTTTATTTTGTACGAGAGAATGCTTTACGATGCGCAGAATTTTTTTCAGGCTTCCTTTTTGTACATCCTTATGGCGGGGAGGTTCTGTCAGTGTAACGGCTGCTGGGATGGCTATGGCTGCTACAGCAATCTGTGCCTGGAAAGGTAGTCGCAGACTTATTTCAGCCAGAGCACCACCGGCTAACGCTGCCAGGGTTTCTGCAAAGTTTCCCATGGACAAAACCCGGCCTTCCAGTTTTAAATATTGGTGTTGTTTGTTCTGGCTTAATAAAGTATCGTAAAGCATTGCGGAATCTGAACCTGAAATAAAACTTTGCCCTGTGCCCAAAACCATTTCAGCCATCAGAAAGCCCCAGAATCCGTAGGAAAAACTATACACTACAAACCCAAGGGTGCCAAGAACGGCCCCAATGACCAGTGTGGATTTTCTGCCCCATGTGTCTGCTGCGTACCCTGATGGAATTTCCAGGATCACAATAGTGATCGAATATACAGCCTGCAACAGCAATACTTCACGCATTCCCAATCCGTTTGCCTGGTAAAACAACACTATAATGGGCATGGTCATCATAAACCACTTGGCTATTTTGATGAGGTACAGACGGGGTATATTCGATTGTAATCCCTGCATGATTGTGCAAATATAACACAGTCTGTGTGTATTGCAATTAATTTGATCCCTGCATACAGTGCCATAATTCTATATTTTGCTTGTGTTTATTTATTATTCCCGTTTATTTTTGATATTTTTGTTTGCTCGAATGTGAAATTATGACATTTAACCAGATACTGAAAGATATTGACAAACGCATATTTCAGCCTGTGTATTTACTATGGGGTGAAGAATCGTATTTTATTGATGCCATTGTTAAAAAAATCACGGATACGGTATTGACCGAAAGCGAAAAATCATTCAATCAAACCATTTTATACGGTAAGGATACCAATGCTCATGAAATCAATGAAATAGCCCGGCGATACCCCATGATGGCCAATTACCAGCTTGTGATTGTAAAAGAGGCTCAGGAACTGAAGGATTTCAATAAGCTGGAGTCGTATGTTTCTGATCCGCTGAAAAGCACTATTCTTGTTTTTGCGCATAAATACAAGAAAATAGACAAGCGTCTTAAAATCATAAAAAAGATTGACGAAAACGGCCTTGTGTTTGAGTCAAAACGTGTGTATGAAGATAAAATTCCCGCGTGGATAGAGTCTTATCTTGTTGACAAAAATTTGCGTATTGAGCCAAAAGCTACCATGCTACTATCCGAAAACCTGGGCTCAGGTTTATCCAAGATTGTCAATGAGCTGAACAAGTTGATTATTACTATGCCTGAGGGTGCTGATACCATAACCCCTGAGATGGTTGAAAAAAACATTGGCATCAGCCGTGATTTTAATATTTTTGAACTTCAGCGCGCACTGGGATCACGTAATAAAGCAAAAGCCTATCTTATTATTGATTTTTTTGGTAAAAATTCCAAAAATAACCCGGCCGTGCTTACAGTTATGATGCTATTCGCTTATTTTAAACGTATTATGGTGTTAAAAACTCTGAAAGATAAGTCTCGTAATGCTGCGGCTGCTGCCCTGGGAATTTCACCTTTTTTTGTGAATGAATATTTGCAGGCAGCAAAACATTACACTCTGAAAAGCCTGGTCAGTATCGTATCCATATTGCGCACCTATGATATGAAGGTGAAGGGCGTTGGTGCAGGAAACATGTCCGAAGCTGAATTGATGCGGGAAATGATTTATAAAATATTACATGTTTGATGGAATCACTACTTATCATAATCATTGCATTAACTTGTATTGTGTCATTCATTACATGGCAACGTGCTGACTTGTTTAAAAAATTCATGTTCAAGCCTTATGATGTGTACAATTCGAAGCAATACTACAGGCTGATTACTCATGCTTTTCTACATGGGGGATGGGTGCACTTGCTAATAAATATGTTGGTGTTGTATTCTTTTGGCAGGGTAGTATTGTATTTTTTCAATTATCACCCGGAGTTTTCCGGCTTTCCAGCGGGACATTTTTTAATATTATATTTTGGAAGTATTGTGTTTTCAAGCCTTTTTAGCCTTGCCAAATACAGGAACGACCCTTCATATTCTGCTGTGGGAGCATCAGGAGCAGTTTCTGCAGTGGTTTTTACCAGCATATTTTTTATTCCATGGCAACCTGTGTACTTTTTTGCTGTATTACCCATCCCCGGTATTGTCTTTGGAGCCATATATCTTGTATATTCGTATTACATGGATAAAAAAGGCACAGATAATATAGGCCATGATGCCCATTTCTGGGGGGCTGTCTTTGGTTTTGTTTATCCAATGATGGTAAAGCCTGTTTTAATTCAGGAATTTTTTAGTAAATTGCTGGCTGTTAATATGTAAATTATGAAAAATAAAGCGGTATTTTTTGACAGGGATGGTGTAGTCAACCGTGAAAAAGGCAAATATGTTCGAAATATAGAGGACTTCAGGCTTAATCCGGGAGTCCTTAAATCCATAAAACTGCTTAAAGCCAACGCTTACAAAGTGATCATTGTCAGTAACCAGGGAGGTATATCCAAAGGCTTATATACTAAAGAAAACCTGGATTGCATACATGATTTGCTCATTCAGCAAGTCAGACGTATAGGGGCTGATATTGATGAAATATACATATGTCCTCACCACAGCAGCATTGAAAAATGCTTGTGTCGCAAACCTTCAGGGCTTATGCTGGAAAAAGCAATAGCCCGTTTTGATATTGATAAATCCCGGGCTGTCTTTATCGGGGATGCTGACAGGGATGTTGAAGCCGCCAACAGGACAGGTATCCGCGGCATAAAAATAGACACGAACAGCAACATTTTTCCTGTGGTAAAGCAAATTATTCACGGCAGGGTCAATTAATGTTTTGTTACTTTGTTAACCAATATCGCTCTTTTCTAAATATCGATTGATTTGAAAACATTAACTATCTTTGCCATTAAACACGATGAGAAAATCCAAAAATTAAAGTTCAAAGCTCAAAATAAATTCCAAAATATTAATATCAAAAGAAATACGAGAATCAGAAGAGATAATTAATATCCTAAGCAGTATGATTAACAAGTCAACAGGTGGAAAAAGAAGTTAATCTTGCAGTATCAACAGTTTTGAACTTGGGATTTATTTTGGATTTTGAACTTTATACAATGGTTTCTAAACATAATTTTTTAAGGGCATCTCTAAAAACCTCTGTTAATATATTTTGTTGATTGTTAATAACT
>JBNGDT010000084.1:0-10536 GCA_049975305.1 Bacteroidales bacterium
CTATACAAGAGAACGTGATGCAGATCCGGTTTACAATGATGAACTTGTTACCCGCTTTGCCAATGATTTAATGTTGCACGGCAAAAAAGCTTTGGCCCTGAACATTATATATAAGGCGCTCAACATTGTTGACGAAAGAAAAAAAGACATTGAACTTTCTGCCCTCGAAATCTGGAAAAAAGCCTTGCAAAATGTTACTCCATTGGTGGAGGTTAAAAGCCGTCGTATTGGAGGTGCCACATTCCAGGTGCCCATGGAAATTCGTGCCGATAGAAAAATTTCTATTGCCAATAAATGGTTGATTAAAGCTGCCCGCAGTCGCAAAGGAAAATCAATGGGTGAAAACCTTGCCGCTGAAATTTTGGCTGCCTATAATAATGAGGGCGGTGCTGTGAAGAAAAAAGAAGAAACGCATAGAATGGCTGATGCTAACAAGGCATTTTCTCATTTTAAATTTTAATTGTATATGACCCTGGAGAACACCAGAAATATTGGATTAATGGCGCATATCGATGCTGGTAAAACTACCACCACCGAGCGTATCCTGTATTATACTGGTGTGAACTATAAACTGGGTGAAGTGCATGACGGAACTGCAACAATGGACTGGATGCAGCAGGAACAACAGAGGGGTATTACAATCACTTCGGCGGCCACAACAACATTCTGGAAACAAAATGATACAGAATACAAGATTAATATCATTGATACACCTGGTCATGTTGATTTTACTGTTGAAGTAGAACGCTCACTTAGAGTATTGGATGGCGTAATTGCTGTGTTTTGTTCTGTCGGTGGTGTGGAACCACAATCGGAAACAGTCTGGAGACAGGCTGACCGCTATAAAGTGCCACGGATTGCTTTTGTCAATAAAATGGACAGGGTAGGTGCTGATTTCTTTAAAGTGGTTGAACAAATCGAATCAAAGTTGAAAGCGAAACCTGTGCCAATGCAAATCCCTATTGGAAGGGAAGATGATTTTAGGGGAATTGTGGATTTAATTACTGATAAAGCCTATGTATGGCCACTGGATGATGACGGACTTGGTGCAAAATATGAAATTACCAGTGTCCCCGATGATTTAAAAGAAGAAGCACATGAGTGGAGGGAAAAACTAATCGAAACCATTGCAGCCTCCGATGAACAATTGCTTGAACGTTTTTTTAATGACAGAAGTGAAATTTCTGTTGAAGAATTTAAAAAGGTAACACGCAAAGCTGTGTTAAACAGGGAAGTTGTTCCTGTGTTTTGCGGAGCTGCATTTAAAAACAAAGGGGTGCAACCTTTGCTTGATGCCATCACCGATTACCTCCCAAGCCCGCTGGATGTTGAAAACATCGAAGGCATTCATCCGGTTACCAATGAACATATTTCCCGCAGGCCTGATCCTGAAGAACCGCTTGCTGCACTTTGTTTTAAAATTGCAACAAGCAGCTATGTAGGTAGACTTGCTTATTTAAGAGTGTATTCAGGTACAATCAATGCTAAGCAACAAGCCTATAATGTGCGTACACAAAAACATGAACGCCTGAATAAATTGTATCAGATGCATGCCAATAAACATAAATCACTCGATAAAATATCTGCCGGTGATATATGTGCTGTTGTTGGATTCAAAGACATTAAAACAGGGGATACCCTTTGTGATAAAAGCAACCCGATTGTTTTGGAACCCATGCAATTTCCCGAACCTGTCATTGGCCTTGCCATAGAACCTGAAGCGCAATCTGACATGGAAAAGGTCGCAAATTCACTTGAAAAAATTGCGGAAGAAGACCCGACATTCACCGTAAAACATGATGAACAATCAGGTCAAACCATTATTAATGGTATGGGAGAATTACATTTGGAAATTCTCATTGACAGGCTTAAACATGAATTTGGACTTAACCTGAATCATGGGAACCCTCATGTAAATTATAAAGAGAGGTTGGAAGGCGAAGTTAAACATAGAGAAATATTTAAAAAACAAACCGGCGGCAAAGGTAAATTTGCTGATATTGAAATAATAATGTCTGAAGTTGACGCAAAAGGTTTGGTTTTTGAAAATAAGATAAAGGGAGGTGCTATCCCGAAAGAATTTATTTCTGCCGTTGAAAAAGGATTTGCTTCTGCAATGAGTAATGGCCCATTGGCTGGATTTCCAGTACTGGGAATTAAAGTAACACTCGTTGACGGAAGTCATCATCCGGTTGATTCTGATGTACTTGCTTTTGAAATTGTTGCCAGACAGGCATTTCGGAATGCAAGCCTTAAAATGAACGCAAGATTACTGGAACCGGTTATGAAATTAGAAGTAACCACACCCGAAGAATACCTCGGTAATGTTGTTGCGGATTTAAATAAACGACGTGCTGAAATTAACGGTATGGACGAACAAAGTGGTGCCAGAATTGTGCATGCCATGGTTCCCCTTGCCGAGCAATTCGGTTATGTTACTGTATTGAGAACGTTAACTTCAGGAAGGGCAAACTCATCCATGGAATTTAGCCATTATGAGCCGATGCCTCCAGAACTGGAGAAAAAAATACTTGAAAAAGGATTGTTGTTTTTTTAATTGTTTTTGTATGAGTCAGAAAATAAGAATTAAACTCAGATCTTACGACCACAACCTGCTGGATAAATCATCAGAGAAGATCGTGAAAACTGTAAAGACCACTGGTGCTATTGTTGGAGGGCCTATACCGCTCCCCACACACAAACGGATTTTTACTGTCAACCGTGCTACTTTTGTTAATAAAAAAGCACGTGAACAGTTTGAATTGAATTCACACAAACGATTGCTGGATATTTACAGTAGTACTTCAAATACCATTGATGCACTGATGAAACTTGAACTGCCCAGTGGTGTTGATGTGGAAATTAAAGTGTAAATATTTTTAAATATTAATAGAAATGCAGGGAATTATAGGGAAAAAAGTAGGAATGACTTCCATCTACAGTGTTGAGGGGAAAAATATCCCATGCACTGTCATTGAAGCTGGTCCTTGTGTTGTTACACAGGTTAAAACCCAAAAAACTGACGGCTATGAGGCCGTTCAGCTTGCTTTCGATGAGAAAAAAGAAAAACGTACCACCAAAGCAATGAAAAACCACTTTAAAAAGGCTAAAACAAGCCCCAAGCGTAAAGTGGTTGAATTCCGTGACTATGGTATGGAAGTGAAACATGGTGATAAAATCACCGTGGATATTTTTATCGAAGGCGAATGGTGCGATGTGAGTGGCAATACAAAAGGTAAAGGATTCCAGGGAGTTGTAAAACGCCACAATTTTTCAGGTGTTGGTGACAGTACCCATGGACAAAAAGACAGGGAAAGAGCTCCCGGTTCACTCGGTGGTTCTTCCGATCCGTCACGCGTGTTTAAAGGCATGCGTATGGGTGGACGTGACGGAGGCAAAAAAGTGAAAATGATTAGCCTCAAAGTCCTGAAAAAAATACCAGAGAGTAATTTATTGTTAGTCAAAGGTTCCGTACCAGGTGCTAAAGGTTCATATTTAATAATTGAGAAATAATGAAACTAAAAGTATATAATAACAAAGGCCAGGAAACCGGAAATACCCTTGATCTCAACGATGCAATTTTTGCTGTTGAACCAAATGATCATGCAATTTATTTGGATTGTAAACAACACCTGGCAAACAAAAGACAAGGGACACATAAAACAAAAGAACGCAGCGACGTAAAAGGCAGTACCAAAAAGATCAAA
This sequence comes from Bacteroidales bacterium, assembly GCA_049975305.1. Taxonomy (GTDB): domain Bacteria; phylum Bacteroidota; class Bacteroidia; order Bacteroidales; family ML635J-15; genus JAQIBY01. The sequence continues at coordinate 3,708 of JBNGDT010000084.1, forward strand.
AGACAAAAAGGTACTGGCACAGCCCGTGCCGGGGATATTAAAAACCCCATTTTCAGAGGCGGCGGACGTACTTTTGGCCCACGACCAAAATCGTATAATCAGAAAATCAACAAGAAAACCAAGCGGCTTGCCAGAAAATCCGCCCTTAGTTACAAAATTAAGGATGGAAATTTATTTGTCATTGATAATTTTGGAATTGATGAAATAAAAACCCGGAAAATAGCAGAAATTCAGAAAAATTTTAAAATTTCTGATAAAAATTTGGTTATTGTTGTGAATCAACAAAATAATAACCTATATTTGTCATCTCGAAATTTGCCGAGCGTTAATATTGTAAGTGTTTCAAATTTAAATACTTATAGTATTTTAAAAGCCTCAGTTTTGATGTTTGATGAAGAATCAATTAAGGTTTTGAATGAAAACCTGGCTTAAAAAGTGAACGAAATGAATGTTTTATTGAAACCGATAGTGACAGAAAAAATGACGGATCAGGGAGAAAAACTGAACCGTTATGGATTTATTGTTGACGTGAAAGCAAATAAAGTACAGATCAAACAGGCAATCGAAGGATTGTACGATGTAAAGGTACTTGATGTTAACACAATGCGCTACGATGGTAAGTTGAAAACACGATATACCAAAACTGGTATTGTTAGTGGTAGAACCAATGCCTATAAAAAAGCCATTGTCAGTCTTGCTGAATCCGATACAATTGATTTTTATAGCAATATTTAATCAGAAGTTATGGCAGTCAGAAAATTTAAACCCACAACACCGGGACAACGAAATAAGATGATAAGCAGTTTTTCCGAAATTACAGCGAAAAAACCGGAAAAATCATTGCTTGAACCTTTGAAGAAATCTGGTGGAAGGAATAAGTCCGGAAAAATGACCCTGCCTCATCGTGGGGGAGGTCATAAACGCAGGTATCGTGTAGTGGATTTCAAAAGGAACAAAGATGGGATGAAAGCCACTGTCAAAACGATTGAATATGATCCGAACAGATCGGCACGTATCGCACTGGTTCATTATGAAGACGGAGAAAAACGGTATATCCTGGCTCCCAATGGAATATATATTGACCAGGAACTGCTGAGCGGAAAAGGTGTGCCGCCTGAAGTTGGGAATACCTTGTTTTTAAGTGAGATACCACTCGGTACCATTGTGCATAACATTGAAATGCATCCGGGACAGGGAGCTATGTTGGTTCGTAGTGCCGGTGCTTTTGCACAGGTGGTTTCAAGGGAAGGCAAGTATGCAGTTGTAAAATTGCCATCCGGAGAAGTGCGTAGAATTCTTACCACATGTAAAGCTACCATCGGAAGTGTTTCAAATGCAGATCATAGCCTTGAAATATCCGGAAAAGCCGGTAGATCACGTTGGCAGGGACGCAGACCAAGAGTGCGTGGTGTTGTTATGAATCCTGTTGATCATCCCATGGGTGGAGGCGAAGGCCGTGCATCCGGTGGTCATCCAAGATCCAAAAAAGGCCTCCTCGCCAAAGGGTATAAAACACGTAAACCAAATAAAGCATCTGATAAATACATAGTTGAAAGTCGTAAAAAAAAGAAAAAATAACACCAAATTAATTTGATATGAGCAGATCATTAAAAAAAGGACCATTTATTGACCCTAGCCTTGAGAAAAAAATTGTGGCTCTGCAGGATTCCAAAAAGAAATCTGTGATTAAAACATGGTCCAGAGCATCAATTATTTCCCCCGATTTTGTCGGTATTACCATTGCTGTTCATAATGGTAAAAAGTTTGTCCCTGTATATGTTACAGAAAATATGGTGGGACATAAACTTGGAGAATTTGCTCCAACTAGGTCGTTCAGAGGTCATGGTGGATCTAAAAAGTAAAAACAGTAAAGTATTATGGGTGCAAGAAAAAGATTAGCGGCCAAAAATAGAAAAGAGGCCAGAAAAAATAAAAGTTTCGCTGTACTGAAAAATTGCCCTACATCCCCTCGAAAAATGAGGTTGATGGCGGATTTGGTAAGAGGAAAAGCAGTTGACGAAGCATTGGATATATTGAAATTCTCTTCCAAAGAGGCTTCAGGAAGGTTGGAGAAACTGTTGATGTCGGCAATTGCAAATTGGCAGACAAAAAATGAAGGTGTACGTATTGAGGAAGCTAACCTGCTTGTTAGTGAAATTTACGTTGATTCTGCACGAATGCTGAAAAGAATTCAACCCGCACCTCAGGGAAGGGCTCACCGGATTAGAAAACGCTCAAATCATGTGTACCTCGCTGTGGAAAGCGCCAATGCGTTGATAAACAATCAAGAACCCGAAATTAGTGAAGAGAATACATCAATAAACCTTGAAAAAGAATCTGAAAATTAAAATAGTAGTCAATGGGACAAAAGGTAAATCCAATAAGCAATAGATTAGGTATCATCAAAGGATGGGATTCAAACTGGTATGGGGGTAATAAGTACGCTGAGAAAATATTGGAAGATTATAAATTACGCCAGTACCTGAATGTACGCCTTGCCAAAGCCAGTGTGGCGAAAATTGTAATTGAGCGTTCAATAAAAATGGTTACCATTACTGTGCATACTGCACGGCCGGGTATCATTATCGGACGAGGTGGCTCTGAAGTGGATAAACTTAAAGAAGAACTCAAGAAAATTACATCCAAAGAAGTCAAGATTAATATTTTTGAAATTAAAAGACCTGAACTTGTTGCTCAATTAGTTGCTTCAAACATCGCCAAACAGATTGAAGGTAAAATTGCTTACCGCCGTGCTGTGAAAATGGCTATCTCATCAACCATGAGAATGGATGCACAAGGCATTAAAGTGCTCGTTTCTGGAAGGCTTAATGGCGCTGAAATAGCCAGATCAGAAACCTATAAGGATGGCAGAATTCCATTGCATACATTCCGTGCTGATATTGATTATGCCCTTTCTGAAGCATTGACTAAAACCGGTATGATTGGAGTAAAAGTATGGATTTGCCGTGGTGAAATTTATGGCAAAGTTGAACTTTCACCTAATGCCGGAATGAGTAAACAAAGCGGTAAAAAACGGTTTAATAATAAAAACAAAAGAAAATAAAAAAATAAAGTGCATAGATCATGTTACAACCCAAAAAAGTAAAATTCAGAAAACACCAAAAAGGCAAGATGAAAGGAAACGCTCAACGTGGAAATTCCATTGCCTTTGGTTCCTTTGCTCTGAAAACTCTCGAAACAAGCTGGATTGACGGACGACAAATCGAATCCGCCAGGGTTGCAATTACAAGGGAGATGCAAAGGAAAGGTAAATTATGGGTCAGAATATTTCCTGATAAACCAATTACCAAAAAACCCGCTGAAGTGCGTATGGGTAAAGGTAAAGGTGACCCCGAAGCGTTTGTGGCAAGGGTTACTCCAGGAAGAATTATGTTTGAAATTGATGGTGTCCCATTTGATAAAGCTCAGGAAGCTCTCAGGCTGGGTGCACAAAAATTGCCAGTAAAAACAAAATTCATTGTTAGAAGAAATTATGATTTTAATAATTAAAATTTAAGACAATGAAAAACAGCGAAATAAAACAATTAACAACAAAGGAACTTGTTGAAAAAATCGGGGATAACAAAAACACACTCAATAGATTAATAATGAGTCATGCTGTTTCTCCCCTCGATAATCCAAATAAAATTACGGATGTTAAACGTGATATTGCACGATTAAAAACAGAATTGAGATCAAGGGAGCTTAGTGAAAAATAAAATAACTATGGAAAGAAAATTACGAAAAGAACGTGTGGGCGTTGTGTTAAGTAACAAAATGGATAAATCCATTACTGTCAATGTTAAACGAAAAGAAAAACATCCGATCTACGGTAAATTTGTCAATAAAAGCAAACGGTTTATCGCACATGATGAAGATAATATATGCGATATTGGCGATACTGTGAAAATTATGGAAACTCGACCGATAAGCAAAAATAAGAAGTGGAGATTAGTTGAAATTATTGAAAAAGTTAAGTAAGTATGATACAGCAGGAATCAAAATTGACAGTAGCCGATAACAGCGGAGCTAAAATTGTTCAGTGCATTCGTGTACTGGGTGGTACTAGGAAAAAATATGCCAGTATTGGCGACCAGATAGTGGTTGCCGTGAAAACCGCTATACCTGGTAGCGAAGTGAAAAAAGGAACAACCTCAAGAGCTATAGTGGTTAGAACCAAAAAAGAAGTGCGTCGGCACGACGGTTCATATATCAGGTTTGATGACAATGCCTGTGTTTTGCTTGATGCAGCCGGGGAAATTAAAGGTACTCGTATTTTTGGTCCCATTGCCAGAGAATTGAGAGATAAAAAATACATGAGAATTATTTCATTAGCATCTGAAGTATTGTAAATTATATAGATATGGCAAAAAAATTACACATTAAAAAAGGAGATACTGTGATGGTGATCGCTGGTGAATCCAGGGGGTATCAGGGAAAAGTACTCCATGTTTTGCCCAGAAAAAATAAGGCCATCGTGGAAGGTGCAAATATCGTCTCAAGGCATACAAAACCCAATGCCAAAAACACTGAAGGAGGCATTATTAAACAAGAAGCTCCTATTCACTTGTCAAACCTTATGGTAATTGATCCGAAAGAAGGTAAACCTACCCGCGTGGGAAGAAGAAAAGAAAACAATAAGCTGATTCGTTATTCAAAAATATCAGGGGAGGAAATTAAGTAATGGCATACAAACCGAATTTTCAAAAAAAATACGAGGAAGAAATTATTCCCAAATTGAAAGATCAGTTTCAATACACCTCAATTATGGAAATCCCAAGAATTGAGAAAATTGTCATCAACCAGGGAATAGGAGATGCGATCACCGATAAAAAGCTAATTACCACTGCTATGGAAGAGTTGGCTCTGATTACCGGACAAAAACCAGTAACAACCTATTCCAAAAGAGATATTTCTAATTTTAAAGTGCGTAAAGGAATGCCAATCGGTGTAAAAGTAACACTCAGAAGACATAAAATGTATGAATTCCTCGAAAGGCTTGTACGTTTTGCACTCCCCAGAATCAGAGACTTCAAAGGTGTGGGTATGAAATTTGACGGCAAGGGCAATTATACGCTTGGAGTCAATGAACAAATTATTTTCCCCGAGATAAATATTGATAAAGTCAATAAAATTATGGGTATGAATATTACCCTGGTGACAACGGCAAAAACTGACGAAGAAGCTTATGCGTTATTAACTGATTTTGGAATACCTTTTAAAAACAAACAAAAATAATACGATATGGCCAAAGAATCCATGAAAGCGCGTGAAAGAAAACGCAAAAGAATGGTTGAAAAATACGCTGATAAACGGGCAAAATTAAAAGCTGAAGGAAATTTTGAGGCCCTTCATAAATTGCCCAGAAATTCATCGAAAGTACGCTTACATAACAGGTGCAGCATCACGGGAAGGCCCAAAGGATACATGCGCCAGTTTGGTGTTAGCAGAATTGTATTCAGGGAAATGGCATCCAGTGGACTGATCCCTGGTATTAAAAAAGCGAGTTGGTAATCATTAGATAAGTGTGAAATTATGACAGATCCGATTGCAGATTATTTAACCAGAATAAGAAACGGAATCCAGGCTAAACAAAGAGTTGTGGAAATACCCGGGTCAAATCTTAAATATGAAATGACAAAAGTCCTTTTTGATAAAGGGTATATACTTAATTATAAATTTGATGAGGATAATAAACAGGGAATGATTAAAATCGCTTTGAAATATAATCCCAAAACAAAAGTATCTGCCATTAAAAACCTGGAGCGTGTTAGCAAGCCAGGTCTTAGGAAATATACTAATGCCAAGAATATCCCAAGGGTACTTAATGGGCTCGGTATTGCTCTGATTTCAACATCGCATGGTGTGATGTCTGATAAAGAAGCAAAAAAATTGAATTTGGGTGGCGAAGTATTGTGTTACGTTTATTAAAATTTTTATCATGTCAAGAATAGGTAAGTTACCAATTAAAATACCGGAAAAAGTCACCGTTGAGGTGAAAGGTAATGTTATTGCCGTAAAAGGACCGGTGGGCGAATTAGAACAAGAAATCAATAAAGAGTTGAAAATCAACCATGATGATAAACAAATCGTGCTGGAAAGACCATCTGAATCTAACAGGCATAAATCCATGCACGGGTTGTACCGTTCTCTTGTTGCCAATATGATTGAAGGTGTGTCAGGCGGATTTACCAAACAACTCGAACTCATAGGTGTGGGTTACAAAGCTGAAAACAAAGGCCAGCTTGTTGATTTTGTACTGGGATATTCTCATCATATTTATTTTGAAATACCACCGGAAATAGAGGTGGAATGTAAAACTGAAAAAAGAAAGAATACAATTATAACCCTGAAAAGTGCAGACAAACAACTGCTTGGTCAGGTAGTTGCTAAAATAAGATCTCTGCGGCCACCTGAGCCTTATAAAGGAAAAGGAATCAGGTTTGTGGGTGAAGAGATTAGGAGAAAAGCTGGTAAAGCAGCCAGTGTGTAATTTTTTAATATCAAAAATTATGTCAAATAAAAATTTAACAAGCAGACAAAGAATTCGTAAAGGCATCCGGAAAAAAATTTCAGGGACAGCCGAAAAACCACGATTGGCTGTGTTTCGTTCCAATAAACACATTTCTGCACAAATTATCAATGATGACGAAGGTATTACTTTAGCAGCGATAACCTCTGCAGCAAAGGGACTGGCAGATATCAAAGGAACAAAATCAGAAATAGCACAGAAAACCGGTGAGGCCTTTGCTAAAAAGGCCATTGAAGCTGGAATTACTACTGTTGTATTTGACAGAAGTGGTTATCAATATCATGGACGTGTAAAGGC
>JBNGDT010000085.1:0-10513 GCA_049975305.1 Bacteroidales bacterium
CTATTGTGTTGATGATAGTACTTGTAGTTCAGGTATTTTTGATTTCCAAGAAGCATTAAATGTTTTTAAAAATAAAATTTCTTGTTCATCTGCTGAAAATATTAAAAAAGATAATTATTCTAATTCTGATTCAAGGGGTATGTCCGGATGGTTGGCATTTACCAAGCGATGCTGAATGGACAGAATTAACAGATTCAATTGGTGGCATTACCGGAGGAGCAGGTAAGTTAAAAGAAGCTGGCACAGACCACTGGAGCGAGCCGAATACTGGTGCTACCAACGAAACCGGGTTTACTGCACTTCCCGGCGGTGTTCGTGACAACGGTGGCTCATTTTACGTGAATGGAATTAGCGGACATTGGTGGAGCGCTACCGAAGACGGAACCGACGGAGCGTGGGGACGTAGTATGTACTCAGATAATGCCGATGTAGCTGAGACTGGTTCCGGCGTGGATGTTGGTTTGTCCATTCGTTGCGTAAAGGATTAACCCGACAACTTTCGGTCTATGCTATTTGATTTTATATGCTGATAGTGGATAATATGTTGCACAATGAATGACAAAAACACGTTTGCTATCAGCAAAAATATTTCAGCTGCAATTTAGAAACGCCAGAGAAGCACAGTCTATGCATATTTGCGGAACGTTGCCAACCCCCGCCATCCCTCCATCCTGATGCTCACCAGGGCGAAAGCGCTAAAAAAATATGCATTTAGTCTTGCATCCCGGAAAGGAACAATCAAAAATTATGGCATAAAATGACAGTGATTAAGCCCAGGTTTTGTAAATTTGTAGGATGAGACCAAAAGAAATCATTGTAAACGACAAAATGCAACAGGGGTACCGTTACCTGTTGACAAAACCCACAGGCCGTTGCTTTCATCCCGATTTCACCCCAGACCTCACACCAAAGCAAATGTTAGAGCTGGGCGTATTCGGCGGAAAATACATGACCGACTGTCGTGATGAGTTTCCGGCATCATGGTTTACACACGCAAAACTATCCCCGAAACAAGCAAATCCGGAGCTCAATTATTTCAAAGTACATGCTTCAAAACCGCTATCCTATTGGATTGAAAAGGGATGGATAAACCCCCGGGACCCCAGGGGATGGTTTCAGTGGTATTGCCGATATTACCTGGGAAGACGTACAGATGATGATGAACGCCAAATCAAAAGATGGAAAGCAATGAAACGCCATGTCGGCCAGCTTAAGAAAAACTGCCGGAAAGGAGACACTGCATGCAGGCCGGTGCAAAGACAAGCCCTCTTGCATTGGGCTTATGACAGCAGGTACTTATAAATTACAGAACTAAAATTTCGCAGAAAACATAATCTGCTTATAAACAATATATTATGGGTTTTGCATTAAGTTAGCATTTATGCATTGTGGTGGTTTTGGGAATGATCGCTGAAAAAAAATCACAAATCACAATATACAACACTACCTGCAACCCCACACTCTAAGCTGGCATTTGCCCCGTGCAACAGGCTCCGGCTGTATGGCACATGCCCGAAAGGCATGTCAAAAGCCACGGGGTAGCGGTAATCAGAAACCGCTTCGGCAATGATGTCATAAGCGGATTTTCCGAATTCTGTATCCTGCATATCGGTAAACTGTCCCACCAGCAGTCCCGCCAGGTTTTTCAGTTTGCCACCGAGTCGCAGGTTTTGCATGATACGGTCAAGGTGATACAGATGTTCACCCACATCTTCAACAAACAAAATGGCACCGTTCCAGTCAAGGTCATAAGCTGTGCCGCGCAAGGCATACAATATACTCAGGTTGCCGCCCAGCAGCGTGCCTGTTGCTGTGCCTTTCCGGTTCAGCGGGTGGGATGGTGCCTGCAGGCCGGAATTGTCACCACGCAACCAGGCAAAAAAGTGATTTACAGCCTCGCTGCTGCCGGAAATTAGGTCTTTGGCCATGATGCTGTGCAGGCTTGCTAGTCCGTGATTGAAAGCAGCCACATGCAGTGCTGTGATGTCACTGAACCCGATCAGCCACTTTTTTTGTTCCACCGCTGCAACAAAATTGATGGTGTCAACAATCCGCATGGTGCCATACCCGCCACGGGCACAACATACTGCTTTCACTTCGGGATTATCCAGGGCGTGTTGCAGGTCAGCAAGTCTCTCTTCATCGCTACCTGAATATGTATGAAAACTGCCTTTGGCATTGGGGGAAATGATTGCCCTGTACCCCCCGGCTGCGATAATTTTAGCTGCGGCATCAATCAGGGAGGGATCAATTTTGCCTGCCGGGCTGACAATCTCTATGCGATCGCCATTTTTTAACGGAGCGGGATTCCTCATAATAATTTTAGATTACATTTTTATCATTACATTATTTTTGTAATTTTTAAAATGTTTTTACCAACCATTTTTCAAAAAATACATCATAAATCATATACGTGTTTTTATCCTTGTATATCATCTCCTTTTCTAACAATGATTTCGCAGCAGCATTAACCGAACTTGGCAGGGATAATTTGTGCTTTTGAATAAAACTGCCGGCATTGATTTGGGTTGTGCCGCCTTCTTTTGCCAAAGCAATTAAAAACCTGAATTGCAAATCACTCAAAAGGTTTCTAAAGTTATAAAAATCAGTTTCTCTTTCTTTTAATATCATCTCTGCCACATGCTCAAAATCCGATTTGTTGACATTTTTATCGCTTTTTTCAAATAAACGATTGAAAAAATACTGCACATAAAAGGTATGGCAGTGGTAATTGTCAATGTATGCTTCGACTAAGGCTTTATCTAAATTTTTATTTCTTGCTCTGAACATGTTTTCAATAAAACCAACATACACAGATTTTTCAATAGGATTAAGTTCAAAAATATCACTGCTTTGATAAAATGGTCTTGAATATGAGCTGAACATAGAAATCATCATGTGCTTACTGCTGCCCGAATAAATAAAAACATCTTTGTGTTGTTTTTGTATGTAACTTCTTAACGTGGCTTCAACATTTTTTCCGGATAGTTTACAATTTGTTGAAATTCATCAATGGCAATAACATATGTTTCCTTTTGATTTGCAAGGTAGTCAAATATCTTTCCAAGTGAAAGTGTAGATTCCTTCTCATTTTTAAAATCAAATTCTACAGAAGGAACACCACTTACCTGGTCGAAAACTAATTTTGCATGCAATGAAGCCAAAAATCCTGAGATTTGCCTGATAAAATTTTTCTTTTTGCTGGCATCCCTGATAATGACATTGCTAAATATTCTAACAAAATCACTCATATTTGAGCTTGGCAATATATCAAAATAAAGAAATTTATACCCTTTCCAGTCTGATATTTTATCCATTAAATGCTTTATCAGGGTTGTTTTCCCCATTCTTCTGATTGAAAGCATAGCAACATTTCGTCCACCCTCTATTGCAGACACAAGTTTTTTAGTTTCTTCCTCACGATCACAAAAATAAGCGGGCGAAATATAATCTGATACCGGAAAAGGATTTTTTACATTCATATTGTTACAAATTTAGTGTTACAATAAATATGTTACAAATATAATGTAATTATTTGGGAATAATCAGTCTATAGAATCCATAAGATTGTCAACATCTGATTTTAAGCGGGGTAAATGCCGGATTATTGTCCCCCAAACGATCTCATCATCAATTTCATCGTATCCATGAATAACACGGTTTCGCATTCCGACAATGCGTTTAGCGCTTTCAATACTCACTTCAGGATTAATTTGCAGGATACGGTTTACTGCTTCCCCAATAATTTCCAGCTCTCTTTCGACGGCCCGTTTCAGCATCTTATTGCCTGAATAAACCTTAAAATCAGGATTGTTACCAAGGTAATCATAAATTGAACTAATACTGACTTGAATATCGTATAATAGTTTTTTGGTTAATTTATCCATAAAGCAATGTTTTGTCTGTATTCAGGGATTCAATTAAATAAGGATTTTTAATTGACTTATCTGTTAGCAAATCAACCCGACGATTCAACAAAATTTCAAGTTTTTCTACCAGGTTGAAATATGTATCGGCATAGTCGGCATAGGGCATATCCTCAAAACTAACAAGAAAATCAATGTCACTGTCATCGGAAAAATCATTACGACATACAGAACCAAATGCAAACAATTGCCGAACCTTGTGTTTTCGGCATATTTTCCTGATTTTATCAATATTTTGTCTTAATATAGGTTGCATAACAATAAAACTTTATCAAATATACGAAAACATTCTCAATAGGTTGCTTCCTGCATTTTATCAGTACAAGCGCTCTCCCTGTACCCATGTGCCAATTATCTCAGCATTAAGCACCTGCTTAGGTGACGCTTTCATCAAATCGGTATCAAGTATCACAAAATCAGCAAATTTTCCTTTTTCCAGGCTGCCGCGGGTACCTTCATCAAAGCTGCCTTTGGCTGCCCAGATGGTCATGGAGCGCAGGGCATCTTCCCGTGAAAGGGCATTTTCCATCTGAAAACCGCCTTGTGGAGAACCATCATGGTGGGTGCGGAATACCGCTGCATAAAAAGTGTATAAGGGGTTGATTTCCTCAATGGGAAAATCCGTACCATTGATGATCCAGCCGTTTTGTTTCAGTAAATCCCGGTACACATAAGCAGTTTTGATGCGTTCTTTTCCCAGCCGCTCAATAGCCCAGTCCATGTCTGATGTGCAATGCGTTGTTTGTATGCTGGGGACCACGCCAAGTTGGCCAAATCTGTGAAGATCAGCCGGATGCACCGTTTGGGCATGTTCTATGCGCCAGCGGTGGTCTTTCATGTCTTTCACAAACGGTTTGTATGTGTCCAGCATAAAACGCAGGGCAGAGTCACCAATACAATGTGTACACACCTGGTAGCCGTTTTCTGCAGCCATTTTACAGTGCTTTTCGTAGTATGCTTTATCTTCCAGAATAAAACCGGTGTTGTCCGGGTCATCGGCATAATCCTCAAGCAGGCAGGCGCCGCGGCTACCCAGTGCACCATCAGCGTACAATTTAATGGAACGCACTGTCAACCGGTCAGTATGGTATGGCCCTTTGCGTACAAAACTGTCATAATTTTCTTCTGTCGGGTTAAGCATCACGTTGTTGCGGATTTTCAGATCCCCGGCTTTATAAAATGCATCAAGCCACTCCACCATTTGTTTATCAAGCCCCGCATCAGAAACCATGCTCAGCCCCACTTCGGCACAGTTGGCTTCCGCTATTTTCAGGGCATGCAACCATTGTTCTATGGTCAGTTCAGGGATGAGTTTGTGCACATCCTCCATGGCATTGTCTATCAGCAGTCCTGTAAGCTCACCATCTTTTTTTACATACTCCCCGCCTGTACGGCTTGCATCAGGCGAGATGCCGGCCATTTCAATCGCTTTGGAGTTAACCACGGCAGCATGCCCATCAATGCGCACCAGATATACCGGTTTATCAGGCCACAGCCGGTCAAGTTCCGTTTTGTCTGGATATGCCTGTCCCGGCCAGTCATTCTGGTCCCAGCCTCTGCCACACAACCATGCGTCATCAGAAGTCTCATCGTGTGTTTTAAGACGCTCCAGAACCTCATCAAAATCAGCAGCATCACGCAAATCCGCATAACGGTACAAATTTTCAGCGTAACCGGTAAAATGGGCATGGGCATCAATGAACCCGGGGTACACATATTTTCCTTCCAGGTCAACGCGTTTTTTGCTGTCCCAGGATGCTTCCATTTCGGCCGTGGTCCCTGTGTCTGCAATTTTACCGTCCTTTATTACCATGGCTTCCACCCTTGAAAAATCTGCATCCACGGTATATATTTTTCCGTTCACCAACATCAGGTCGGCCTGTTCTTTTTTACATGCTGTCATACCTAACAATATCATTACACTCAATAAGGTAACACCCTTTACTTTCATAAACAATAAATTGATATCCTATTCAACAAACATACAGAAAAATTTCGGTTTAGTAAATGTTGATTATGATTTGGGCGCCCCCCTGCCTGGCTATGCTCACCCCAGTGCTGTCAGGCAGGGTCGGCCTCCGGCTTTTAGTTGCTGCCTGCTGTGCTGCTGCTCATAGCGCCTTTACAGGGGCTTTCTCTGGCAGCCCTGCCAGGCGTGTGCAGCTTACCACAGCAGGCAGCAAGCTAACCGCCTCCGTCCTGGCGCGGGCGTAGTGCCTTCAGATAAAATATCGTCAATGTTGACAACATGTTTCCTTCCTGCTAACGGATTATTATGAATAGCAGAAGGCCATAGTGAAAATCTCTGACTGGCATGTACCCATAAGCCATGATAATATGTGTCTGGTGCCATGAATGATGTTGCGGACGACCTCCCACGTGGCTTACTCCATAATAACCCCGAAGAGGTGACATCATTGTAACCACGGGTGTAGCTTGCGAAACCCGTGGGTTACACAAACACCCGCAAGCCCTTTTGGAGAGATTTTTGATGCGTTAGCACTCAAAAATCGTAACAAAAGAACACAGGCTTTAGCCCTGAATCTTGTAAACCTTTGTAACCTTGCCCGGCGACAGAAGGGATTGCGTCTTTGCACTGAGCAGTTACTTATATTGTTTTATAGCTACCAATGATTAGTTACAATCTTTTTTTTATTCCCCAAAAAAACTCTATCTTTATGCTTCTTTAAATCAAATAAAAATTAAAAAATAAGTATTATGACAGACATTAGAAATTTAAAACCAGAACCCCTTTGGAAACATTTTTATGCGTTGACACAAATTCCACGTCCTAGTAAAAAGGAACAAGCTGCAAGTGATTTTGTTAAAAAGTTTGGCGAAGACCTTGGGCTTGAAACCTACGTAGATAAAGTTGGAAACGTTATCATCCGTAAGCCCGCAACACCAGGCATGGAAGACCGCAAAGGTGTTGTCCTGCAAGGCCATCTTGACATTGTGCCACAAAAAAATTCAGATGTGGATCATGATTTTGAAAAAGACCCCATACAAGCCTATGTGGATGGAGAGTGGGTAACAGCAAAAGGCACTACACTTGGCGCTGATAATGGCATAGGTGTAGCAGCAGCCATGGCTGTACTTGAATCAGATGAATTGAAATATCCCATGGTGGAAGCCCTGTTTACTATGGATGAAGAAACCGGCATGACCGGTGCTAATAACCTGGAAGGCGGATTGCTTAAAGGGGATATCCTTATGAACATGGATTCTGAAGACGAAGGAGAATTGTACGTGGGATGTGCCGGTGGTGTTGAAACCAATGTCTCAATTGATTATGACATGCAAAATGTGCCTGATGGCGCCAAAGCATTCAAAGTACACGTGAAAGGTCTGAAAGGTGGCCATTCTGGTTTGGATATTCATCGCGGACGTGCAAATGCTAACAAGTTGATGTTCAGGTTGTTTAATCAATCCGTTGATAAAACCGGGTTGAAAGTAGCTGAAGTGTCCGGTGGTGACTTGCGTAACGCCATTCCGCGTGAATGCGTGGCAGTTGTTACAGTTGATGGGGACAAAGCCGAAGAATTTTTGGCACTCACAAGACGTTTTCTGGCTGCCATTCAGGAAGAATACAAAGAGGCCGAAGACAATCTTGCACTCAATGTTGACGGCGCAGATATCCCTGATGGGGTGTTGAAAGATGATGACCTCAAAAACCTGATTAAAGCGATTCTGGATACCCCTCATGGTGTCATTAAAATGAGTGAAAGCGTTAAAGGCCTTATTGAAACATCCAGTAACCTGGCTATTGTTGAATTGAAAGCAGGAAAACTTGCCATCAAATGCCTGACCCGCTCGGCTGTGGACGAGGAAAAAATGAAATCAGCCGAAGGTATGAAAAAATTGTGGGCAAATATTGGTGCAGACGTTACCTTTACCGGTGAATATCCTGGCTGGAAACCAAACATGGATTCGGAAATTCTGAAAACCATGGTTAAAGTGTATGAAGACCTTTATGATCATACCCCTGAAATAAAAGCCATCCATGCCGGACTGGAATGTGGCATACTCGGTAGTGTATATACAAACTGGGATATGATTTCATTCGGACCAACCATCCGTTACCCGCATTCCCCCGATGAAAAAGTAAACATTGAAACGGTACAAAGGTTCTGGAACTGGCTGGTAGCCACATTGGAAAACATACCAAAGAAATAAACACATCATAAATACAATTGAAAAGGGGCCATTTTGGTCCCTTTTTTATTTTATTTAAAACCTGATTTCCAACGTAACTTCATATATGGTTGATGGAATGTCACCAAGACCCTCAAGAAAATGGTCATAACTCAGGATAATTTTATTGTTGTTGTAAAACCTCCATACCGCACTGACAATAATCCGTTCTTCGGCAAACGCATCGGTGTATTCAAGGTTTTGATGGTCATAGCGCACCCATGCTCCAAGCCCTGTTTTGGGGTGTCTGAATTCCCCAAAAAGTGAATACCCATCGTGGGGAATGCTGGTGTTTGCAACAAGGCTGACAAGATCATCACCAAAGCTGCCCAAACCTTGATAATACTGCCCTGAAAGCACAAAATATTTATGTTCATAACCAAGGTGAACCCCATTGAGCCTGAACGTGTTGTTCCATACGCTGTTGCCATGGCCCCATGCCCCATGATAAGTGGCAAGCAATCCACCAAAATGTTCAGGAAACGGCCTGAAGGTAAAACGCCATTCCACGGTTTTGTTTTTGTTTTCTTCCAGCGCATGATAACCGCCGCCGTTAAAAACACCCAACACCACGTTCCCGTATGTCCCGGGGCAGGCTGTTTCGAAATCAGATTGCTCATAATGATTTCCTATGTTGCTGTGATAATGAATGCCAAAATCCGTGGAGTTGATGACATGGGTTCGTTCCAGGAACATTTTTCCTTGTGACCTGTAAATATTTATATCCTGTTCATAACCAATCCATGGCCTCGGTGTAAGGCCGGTTTTAATGTTATTGCCTGTAAAAAACAAAAAATCCGGAAGGTCAAACTGTGCATACAGGTATTTCAGGCGCAGTTCAACGTTGCCTTTGTCCATGCCCTCGCTGTCAATGGTTATGTCCGGTGTGATGCGGCCCGACAACCAGGGGGTGATTTGTTTTTCATAACTAATGTAAGCCCGCTTCAGAAGAAATTGATTATAATCTTCTTCTTCCTGGTGCTGAAATCCCATGAACCATTGGCCGCTGAATTTGTCTTGCGCATTGAGTTTATTTACAATACAGATCAAATAGAAAATCAATAATATTGCTGTTTGCCATTTTTTCATAATGTCTGTAAAAATAATAATTTCTGACAGTGCAAAAAAAATATTAAAATTGACTAATGCTATCATTTCATATTCTTTTTTTGGCATATATTTGTCGGGAATAATTTAAAAATGATTTTATGCCTTTTATCTAACAAAAAATGAACAAAATGAATCAGGGTAATTTGCTTCAGGTTCCTCAGCCTGATGTAAATAAGCTTGCCAAGGGCTTGCTTATTGTTAATCGAATCCCAAAAGAATTACTAAAGGGGTAGGAGAAAGTGATATTACAATCCATGCGGGCTCCTATCATCTGGCCTTAAAAGCAGCCGGAATTGAACGCGCAAATATTATGACATATTCTTCCATTCTTCCGGGTATTGCCAATGAAATACCACAACCACATATTTATAAGCATGGTGAGGTGATGGAAAGCATAATGGCGGTTGCTACCGGCAATAGAGGAGAACGTGTGTCTGCAGGTATAATTTATGGGTGGATGAAAAACCGCATCACGGGTAAGCGTTATGGTGGTTTGGTTTATGAGCACAATGGTACTTATGATCTGAATGAACTTCATCGCTTGTTGCATGCCAGCCTTGATGAGCTGTATTACAACGGTTTCGATGAGGAGTTTGAATTACTTGAACCTACAATTGTAAGTGAAAGTTTTGTGCCTGAGAAACGTTTCGGTACTGCGTTGGTTGCTATTTGTTTTGTTAATTATCTGTATCCCGTAATTTAATTGTAAATCATGAATTTTGTTGGAATTCCAGATAAGTTTGCCAGTAGTAAAAACGCACGGATTGTAATTATCCCTGTTCCGTTTGATGTAGGATCATCATGGCTTAAGGGATCAGAAAACGGCCCCGATGCTATGTTTTCAGCAGCAGAAAACATGGAGCTTTATGATTTGGAAACAAATACGTCTGTACACCGTCAGTGGGATATAGAAAACCAAAGCAGAAGTAATCCTTACACCAGAGAAATTACGTTTGGCCAGTTATCAGTAGCACTTCATACTAACAATGGAAACAGAAGCTTTTCACATTAGATTTGGATTAAAGACGGATAAATGTTACCAGCAATTACAAATACAATAATGTTTATTAACAATAAATAGTTAGTTTTTAGACAGTCTGACGGTTGGCGGTATAAACAGTTGCGGGGGTTTGAAATACACATCTGCCAGGTTACAAGTAAGCTTAATTAGAAACCAAAAAAAACTTATAACCACCTCCCCCACAATTGTTTATGACCGCTTGTTATGGGGCTGGTTTTCGTCTTTTTCAGGTTACTTAATCCTTACTAATTTGTCTTTCCAA
>JBNGDT010000086.1:0-10435 GCA_049975305.1 Bacteroidales bacterium
GAGGGCGGGAAAGCTAAACCTTTAAACACAACAACGTGGTGAAACTAAACAGTTAATGTTTCAAAACCGAACACAATCAGGTTGAATAAGTGAGTGAATGAAGAGGAGTAAAAAACAGTTTTTGTGTGAGTTTCTAGCTTGTATGCTCAAAACTCACACTCTAACCTGCATTGTGGAGCTGCCGGGGGTCGAACCCGGGTCCAAACAAGAAACAGATAAGCTTTCTACATGCTTAGCTTGTTTTCGTTTGTCGGGATGTGAACGGGAACAAGCACCCTGGGCACATCCTTAGTTCCTTAAATGTCTCTGTTTTCGCGGAACAAAAAAACAGATAGCCTGAACTTACTGCCACTCCCTGATCGGTCGGAATCAGGCTAATCCTTCCGGGGAATGTCTCGTCGCAGCACCTTGTGCCGCAATTAGGCATAACCTACTGTGTTTCAGTTACGCAGCGAGAGCGTAGTTATCTGCGCCATTTAAAAAGTGTGTGAACAGTTGATGACGGGCTTACCACCTGGCCCGGCATGCTTACTTAACCATTTACCTTGCTGTCAAAACCATTTCAGCCCCGGTAAATGGGGATATTGTTTATTTATATTGCAAAAATAATGCTATACTTTCAATTTATGAAATCAATTTAACGCTGCAAAGCCAAAAATTATTCCGATGTCAATGTTGTGCCTTCTCCATATTCAAATATGACATCAAAAGCTTCAGGGGATTCATTCTCACGCCATCTGTCCTGAATAACGATATAATAATCCATCCCTGTCTCAATCACATCGTATGTTATTGGAAGTTCATCCACTCCCTGCAATTCTTTCAGTTCATTCTCGTCTTCATTCAGTTTATAAATGCCGGCAGACACATTGACATCTTCCATTTTACCGGATTTTATTTTCAGTTTTCCCGGGCCTTCCGGTGTGAATTTAAAGAAGTCTTCATCTTCCTTCGGAAAAACAGCAAGTTTGACAGTATCTTTACAGGCAATTAGTTTAGCATCAGCAAACGTATTGTTGGGCTCACATGTGTCCATTTCGGGAATAAACTCCGGTTTCCATGTAAACAGCTTTTCAGAAGCGTTTTCATCCCAGCGGTCTCTTACCACAATATAGTATTCGCCGGGTTCTGTCAATGTCACACTCTGTGGCATCACATCCAGATTTTTCATGTATTCAACTTTTTCCTCGCTAAATTCATCGTAAGTGGCAACCGCAACGGCTAATTCCATATCTTCAGGTTTATCTTTACAAGCCACATGCAGATATCCCTGTTCATTTGTTGTTATCTTGAACCAATCTTTTTCACCTTTGGGGAATATTGCCGATTTATACGCTTTGCCAAGTTCTATGTCTTTGGCAGCTTCCACCTCATTGTTAGGCTCATGCTCATCAAACTCTTCGATAAATTCAAATTTCAGCGTAAATGGTGTTTCACTGGCGTTTTCATTCCATCTGTCGGCCACCAAAGCGTAACAGGTATCTTCTCCCTCAAAAGCAACTGCAGCAGGCATCTTCAAAAAGTTTGTCAGAAAATTTTCTTTTTCCTCCCCCCATTCTTCATAGGTAGCAAAGCGAACCTGTGCATCCAGGTTTTCAGGGACAGTTTTGGAAACCAGCTTCAGGTATCCTTGTCCGGGAATTTCTATTTTATACCAGTCAACATCTTTCTTGGGATTGACAGTCATCTGAAATTCACTTCCTGTTTTTATGGGATTCGCCTCTTCAATGGTATTGTTTGGTTCTGTTGATGCATTCTTTTTCTTTTCTGAATCAGAACCACAGGAAACATAAATAATCATAAAAGCAAGTAAGTAAAATACGTGTAAATTTTTCATAATCGTTTGGTTTTAATGTTCGGATAAAAATTTTGTCAAATATACAAAAAAAAATTCACCATTATGTAAAATCCCAAACATTCATTAATTTTATCGCAAATAAAAAACATAGGTTATGACACAAAAAAAGATAAAAGTTGGTTTAATAAAAGAAACCAAGACACCACCTGACCGGAGGGTAGTTTTATCTCCTGCACAGGTTATGAAAACAAAAGAACAATTCCCCCATGTTGAAATCATTGTTCAGCCAAGCGAAATAAGATGTTATAAAGATGAAGAATATGAAAGGCTGGGAATAAGCATGCAGGAGGATCTTTCAGATTGTGATATCCTGATGGGAGTAAAAGAAGTAAAAATCCCCACCCTAATTCCGGGTAAAAAATACCTGTTTTTCTCCCACACACACAAAAAGCAGGAATACAACCGTCCTCTCCTACAGGCACTGGTAAAAAACAAGATTCAGATGATCGATCATGAATGCCTGACTGACGATCATGGTGTACGCCTGGTAGCGTTTGGGCGATGGGCAGGCATAGTAGGTGCTTACAATGGGCTTATTTCCTGGGGGAAACGCTCCGGTGATTACGACCTGATAAGAGCAAAAGATTGTTTTGATATGCAACAAATGATTGGACAGGTTGAACAGGCAATTTTGCCACCACATTTTAAAATACTGATCACCGGTGGTGGTCGTGTGGCAGGGGGAGCATTAGAAACACTTGAGCCTCTGCATTTACGCAAAGTAAGTCCCGACGAATTTCTGAACGAAACTTTTGATGAGCCGGTGTATTGCCAGATTGATGCTGATAAATACGTTGAGCTGAAAGAGGGCGGCTGGAAATCATTCCCGCACTTTTTTGAACATCCTGAACAATATAAATCCAAATTTAAGCCATACAGTAAAGTGGCTGATATGTGGATAGCTTGTCATTTCTGGGATCAGAACAGCCCTGTGTTCCTAAAACCGGCGGATTACAGGGAAAAAGATTTCAACATCAAAGTGATTGCTGATATCAGTTGCGATATTGCAAAACCGATTCCATCCACACTGAGGGCATCAACCATCGCGGAACCATTTTATGGATATAATCCACAAACAGAACAGGAAGGCAATGCTTTTGATGAACAAAATGTCACGGTGATGGCAGTGGACAACTTACCGGGAGAACTACCGCGTGATGCATCTGAAGATTTTGGAAACACCTTGCTGGAACGTGTATTTCCTTATCTGTTTGATACTGATAATCCGGATAACGATGTTGTAATGCGGGCAAGCATCTGCAAAGACGGAAAACTCACAAAAAACTTTTCATACCTGCAAGCGTTTCTGGAAGGAAAGGAATAAATAACAATACCCTGAACAATTACGAATACGGAACATTAACCCTAACGGAGTAAAAGCGAGATATGTTATTGGTCAACATGTTTGAGTTGTGATATAACACCAGAGGGGTCATCTGATTTGAAAACGGAAGAACCGGCAACAGCGGCATTCATACCAGCGTCTGCCAGTTTTTTCACATTATCCGGAGATACTCCACCATCCACTTCTATGATGAGATCCGGCTTTTTTTCATTTGCCAGTTGGCTTAATGCCCGGATTTTATTTATGCTTTCAGGAATAAAACTCTGACCGCCAAAGCCGGGATTGACAGACATGATAAGTACCAGGTCAATATAAGGCAATATATTTTCCAGCACATGAACAGGCGTATGCGGATTCAGGGACACTCCGGCTTTCATTCCTTCATTTTTGATTTCCTGAACACAGCGGTGCAAATGTACAACAGCCTCATAATGAACAGTCAGAATATCTGCCCCTGCTTTTTTAAACGCCTTCACATATCGCTCAGGTTTTTCAATCATCAGGTGTACATCCAAAGGTTTTTTTGCTGCTGTTTTTATCTGTGAGATTATGGGGAAGCCAAAGGTAATGTTTGGAACAAAGATACCATCCATAATATCAAGGTGAAACCAATCAGCTTCACTGGAGTTAACCTTTTTTATTTCAGAACCTAAGGTTAAGAAATCAGCAGAAAGTAATGAAGGTGCAACAATCATTTTTTATTTACAAAGAAAAGAAAAATCCCGGAATATTTTGGTACTTTTCAAAACAAACGAAAAGTAGTTTACACTTTTTTATAACAATGACTTAATTAATCTGTCTATTGGTTGATGAAATTCGAAACTTGAAATTCGAAATTTGGATGAATCTACTGACCTTTTCTCAAATTTCTAATTTCCAATTTCTTTTAATTAGAATTCCATTCTTTTATATCATGCACTTAATTAAATTGTAAACTGGAATATGAAAAATGCCAATATTTTCAGGATTTATTTCAAATATGCTTTCAGGTTTTTATGCCGGGATGTTTGTTTTAATCTCCTAATACAGGATTCTTTCAGTTGACGCACCCTTTCTCTGGATAATCCATAAATTTCACCAATTTCTTCAAGAGAATGGGGGTAATAGCCATTCAGTCCGTAAAACATTTTAAGTATTTCGGCTTCCCGTTTATTCAGCACACTCAGTGTTCTGTTTACTTCCCTGTTAAGCGATTCCTGCATTAACTCATCATCGGGTGGCTCTGCATCCTCAGACTGCAATACTTTTTCAAGTGTTCTCTCTTCGTCATCATCATCCATTGGCTTATCCATCGATAATTGTTTAGCAACATTGCTAATGTGTTCTTTCACATCACCAAGGCCTATTTCCATCAATTGTGCAATTTCTTCATCCGAAGGTTCCCTTTGAAATTCTTGTGCCAGTTGATTTTTTGCTGATTTGATTTTCTGTATGGTACCTATTCTGTTTAATGGCAACCGAATCATTCGCCCCTGGACAGCAAGAGCATGCATAATTGATTGTCTTATCCACCAGACAGCATAGGAAATAAATTTAAAACCACGCGTTTCATCAAATCGTTGTGCCGCTTTAATCAAACCAACATTTCCTTCATTCACCAAATCCTGCAATCCCAACCCCTGGTTTTGATATTGTTTAGCCACAGAAACAACAAAACGTAAATTAGCTTTCACGAGCTTATCCAGTGCTTTTTTATCACCGTCTTTGATGCGTCTGGCAAGCTCAATTTCCTCCTGAGGAGAAACCATTTCAAGGGTTCCTATTTCTTGCAAATAACGCTCAAATGCGGGTGTATCGCGGTTTGTTATTTGTCTTGTTATTTTTAGTTGTCTCATGGTTCTACCTTTTTTTCTACCTCCCATAATTTAGACGTAAAAACCATTGTTTAGGTTGCCTCCATGTGATCAAAATTTTATCCCTCTATTAGTACCTCAAATCCGCAAGTAGTTTGCTGCTGCATCGCTAAACTATACGCCATCTGGGGCAATGCTCAACATTCCGCTCTTCACCGTAGCTACTGCTACGGTTACAGTGCTCATGTCTGTGCTTCCCGCATCTGTCATATATTTTACCCATTCGTTACACAAACCACTTATGGATTTGAGGCAGTATAACACAAAATTGTTAATAAGTTTTTTTGCAGATTAAAAAATCCTTTGTAGATTTGCGCACATATTTATTAACAAGCTTTAATTCTATTAACAAAGAAGGTTTACAGTTGAAAGTAAATTTCATCTTTCAAAACAATACAATGCATTCAAACAAATTTTTCATAATTTAACCCTTTAATTGTTCATTATCCTTCAAATAATGGAAATAAAAATTTAACATTCAACACACATGTACGACATTTTAGACTTAAATCAGAAAAAACTTCCTGAATTAAGATTACTTGGCAAAAACCTCAATGTACAGCATTACAATTTACTCCGTAAAAAGGATTTGATATATGCTATACTGGACGCTCAAGCCATTGATGAGTCACAAAATTCAGGAAAAGACAAATCAGGCGAACAAAAAGTGCGTAAAGCGCCAAGGCCAAGGAAAAAAACACAGAAAATAGCTTCGGCCGATCCTGAGCATAACCAACTGAAGTTCAACAATCAGCAAAATAAAGCAAGCGCGGCAGGAGAAGATCAACCTCCAGATGAAACCAAAACAACAACGGAAAAAAACGACAATCAATCAAAAATTGATGGACGCAAAAAACACCGGCGCCACAAACCATCTCAAACAACACATAAAGACCTGATAACAAAAATAGATTTACAAAACCAAAAAACTGATTCCGGGCCAGAAGGACATGATTCAGAAAAGGCAAAAACCGATAATATTAAGAAAAAGCAAGTACCACCACCCGAGCCAGAGAAAAAAGAACCTACAAAACAACAACAACAACAACAACAACAACAACAACAACAACAACAAAAGCATAAACCCTACAATCAGAATCACGAAAATCAACAGAACCATAATCAAACCAATCAAAAAGACAACATAAACAAACGGCAGGAAAACACACCATTTGATTTCAGCGGCCTGATTACAAGCACGGGGATTTTAGAAATCATGCCAGATGGTTTTGGGTTCCTGAGATCATCGGATTTTAATTACCTAAGCAGCCCTGATGACATATATGTTTCCCAGTCTCAAATCAAACTATTTGGTCTCAAACCCGGCGATACTATAGAAGGCACAATCAGACCACCAAAAGAAGGCGAAAAATATTTCCCGCTGATCAAAATCAAAAACATCAACGGACGTTCACCGGAATTTGTACGGGACCGCATTCCATTTGACCATCTGACACCAATTTTCCCAAATGAAAAATTCAACATTTTAGGAAACAGTCAGGACAACATCAGCACACGCATCGTTGACCTTTTCTCTCCCATAGGAAAAGGACAGCGCGGCTTGATTGTGGCACAGCCAAAAACAGGAAAAACCGTGTTGCTACAACAATTGGCCAATGCCATAGCTGCTAACCATCCTGAAGTGTACCTAATAATACTGCTTGTGGATGAACGACCTGAAGAGGTTACCGATATGGCAAGGAATGTCAATGCCGAAGTCATTTCATCTACCTTTGATGAACCGGCAGAACGCCATGTCAAAGTGTCCAATATTGTATTGGAAAAAGCAAAACGCATGGTAGAAAGTGGTCATGATGTTGTTATCCTGCTCGATTCAATTACCCGACTGGCACGTGCACACAATACGGTTGCCCCGGCATCAGGCCGTGTACTTTCAGGTGGTGTGGACGCCAATGCATTGCACAAACCAAAACGTTTCTTCGGTGCTGCGCGCAACATCGAAAAAGGCGGTTCATTGACTATCCTTGCAACGGCCCTGACTGAAACAGGTTCCAAAATGGATGATGTTATCTTTGAAGAATTTAAAGGTACCGGCAACATGGAATTGCAGCTTGACAGAAAACTTTCCAACAGGAGAATATACCCTTCAATAGATATTACCGCTTCAAGTACAAGACGCGAAGAATTGCTGCATTCAAAAGAATTGCTTCACAGAATATGGGTATTGCGCAACTTCCTGTCAGATATGAACTCTATTGAAGCCATGACATTCATGCGTCAACGTTTGCCGCAAACAAAATCAAACGAAGAATTCCTTGCAACCATGGATAGTTAAGGAGACTTCTGATAATATCTAAAAAAAAGCACCCTCAACAACAGAAGGTGCTTTTTTTTTTGCCATTTCTGACTTAGGACTTGTAAGTATCCGACAGAATACCTGATTTTTCTATGAATACTATTTTATCATTTCGTTGGTTTCAGTTTATCAATCTCTTTTTTCAAAGCAGCTATTTTATCTGTCAGTGTTTTGATTTCCCTTTCTGATGCTTTTACTTGTTCCCCAATTGCTTCATTCATCCGCTTTTGCATAGCATCAATGTTAGCTGCATTTTTCTTGTCGGCAGAAACAAAGGCTTCTTCAATTTCTTTATTCAACTCGTTAATGTGCTTATCAAGCAATTCCTTCATATCCTTGAACCTGACATCAATATGTGTTTTATTGGAACGTACCTTAACCATGATATTATCTTCGGTGGTTTTCATATCTTTTTTCAAATCTGCCTGTAATTTTGTTTTGGTTTCATCAAAATCTTTCATGAATTGTTCTTTCATGGCATTGATTTCCTGCATTTTTTCATCAACCTCAGCCTTTTGTTTTTTCATGCGTTTCCCTGTAGAACTCCACAACACAATTAATAAAATAAGTAAAACAACAAACAAACCACCAAGTACATAAATATAAAGCATGGAGTTTTCTACCGGCAATTTACTTTCTTTTTCTTCGGGTATTTTTGCCTCCACTTCTTTCATCAGGGCTGCTTTAAAAGATTCGAGGTCTTCTCCGGTTAAAAACTGAGACTGCATACCATGACTCATACCTTCACTCCCCTGCATGTTTTCCAATTGCATCATTTTCTCCTGCATCAGGGTATCAAACCTGTTCAGGGATTGCTCAATTTCAGCATCAAACCTGTTCATGCGATTCAATACCTCGTTGAGTCTTCGCTCATAGACCTGGATTTTTGATTTTACCTGTTCAAATTCACTCCTGGTTGGCGGTTCAGTAAAATCCTGATCATTTTGAGCACTCGTAAAGCCAACCATAAAGATTGCTGCCAATAAGTAAAGTATCTTTTTCATGGTTATTGTATTTTTAATGATTAAAACTTATTTAAAATTTATCAAATTTAACTAATAATTTTCATATTTTAGCATGGAATAAAAAAATAGCCATACTTAATGAACTAAATAGTTTAACAATCGTGTCTAAAAAATTGAAATGTTATGAAAAATTGCATTTTAATCACGTTGATGATCATTTTTAGCATTCCTGCTTATTCTTATACGGGTGCAACGGTAAAAAAGTTTCCAACACCGGGAGATTTTCCCACCGGATTATGTTATGACGGGAACTCATTGTGGCTTGCAGACCGCAAACTAAATCAGATCATAATTATCAATCCGGAAAACGGAAAGCAAACGGGATCCATTCCATCGCCGGGATACTGGCCTACGGGCATCACATGGGACGGAGAATTCCTGTGGTGCATTGATATTAAAGGAGGCATTCCGCTGGCAGAAAATTACAAGGGAATAGCATATAAACTGGATCCGGAAAACGGAAATATTATGCACCAGATAAACCTGCCATGCAGTAAACCACAAGGTTTAACCTGGGATGGTGAATACCTGTGGGTATCGGATGATGCAAGCAACCGGATTATACAATTTAGCCCTGAAGACGGAACTACCATTAAATCTTTTGCGTCTCCTGCTTCTCAGCCCATGGGACTAACTTTTGACGGCACATACTTATGGCTCAGTGACAGGGGGACTGATGAAATATACATGATAAGCCAGGAAACAGGCGATGTGCTGCTTATTATAGATGCGCCCGGGAAACACGCCCGAGGCATGGCCTGGGATGGTGAATTTTTGTGGAATGTTGACTGGCAGGATAAGACAATATACAAACTGATCCGAAAAGATGATGAAAAAATGAGAAGGTCAGACCCGCGTACATCTTTAGTAAAAATCACACATCGTACGACCAATTTCGGGCCGGGTAAAGTGCTGTCATTGGATGTGCATTTTGCCCTGGGAAACAACAGGGATAATCAGGAAATTGTTGGAGAACCAAAGTTTACACAAAGGCCAACGGATTTTCCTGAAGACCACTGGGGACAAAAAACAGCCCATTACCATTTTGAAGACATCTCTTCAGGTGAATCGAGGGAAGTTACCATGACAAACAAGGTTAAACTGTGGGACATCCGGTATTTTATTTTTCCCGATCAAGTGGGCAGCCTTGAAACCATTCCATCTGACATAAAAGAATTGTACCTGGCCAACCATGAAAAGTACCAAACCGACCATCCGGTAATCCAAAAAGGGGTAAAAGAAGCTGTAGGTGATGAAAAAAATCCATACAAAATTGCCCGGAAAATTTACCAGTATGTTATGGACAACATGTACTACGAAATGTCGGGGGGATGGAACAATGCACCTGTTGTACTGGAAAGGGGAAACGGGTCCTGCTCTGAATACACATTTGTTTATATTGCCATGTGCCGTGCTGCCGGACTTCCTGCCCGATACGTTGGCTCAGTAGTTGTGCGTGGCGATGATACAAGCATGGATGATGTGTATCACCGATGGGCGGAAATATATTTACCAAATTACGGTTGGATACCTGTTGACCCAAGTGGTGGCGACCAGGACTCACCCCGTGCTCAGGCCAATTATTTCGGGCATCTGGCAAACCGGTTTTTTATCACTACCCAGAGCGGCGGCGGATCGGAAACCATGGAGTGGACTTATAATACGAATGAATTCTATACAACTGAACCCCAGACACACGTGGTGGTGGAACATTTTGCAGACTGGAATGAGTTGTGAGTGGGGAGTTTTATCTGCAGAATTTTTGAGGATTTTGCGAACTTCATCGTACCCGGTTAGGAGCTTTTCATGGATTAAATTATCAATGTATTGGCAAACTCTGGAATAATAATCAAGCCAGGTTTCTGTCTCGTATTCTTCACCAAACGAATCTGTCAGCTTGTTTACAAAAGCCTTAATGTAATACTTCTTCGCCCAGTATTCAGCAATGTTTGCGCAGATTGAACGGAAGGAACGCCTTATCTCGGAGATTACTCATCTATAATCCTGTATATAAGGCAGAAGCCTGATATTTTTTTA
>JBNGDT010000087.1:0-813 GCA_049975305.1 Bacteroidales bacterium
ACATTGCGTGGTATGAACAGAAAGCTGTGATTGTGTTGCTGGCGTTGCTTTCCCTCGGTGTGAAAGACATCCATTTAGGTCCCACACTGCCTGCTTTCCTTTCACCGAATGTGGCCAATGTGCTGGTTGAAAAATTTGGCATTGCCGGCATTGGTGAAGTAGAAGAGGATATTGAGATGTTTATGAATGCCTAAATTAAAAATGAACAGCCATTTGTCAGATTGTCCATTAATAAAAAGCCTTAACATGGATAATCTGGCAACTGACTAAACAACAAAAGTAATTTGCAGCCTGACGGAGGCGGATAGCTTGTGCCTCACTCTGGCTTCTGATTGCGGCACAGGATGCAGCGCCAGCGAAGCTCGCATATCGTGCCCGCAAGAAGGGGCAGAGGGAGGTACAACTAGCAGCCGAAGGCAGAATTGCTGCCCAAAAAACACAGACGAATATGAAAATTAAACATGTAAAAGATTTACCAATCAAAGAAAATCCGCATAAAGCAGATGTGCGCTTGATGTTGAAATCTGAAAAATTCCAGGTGATGCACCTGGCAATGGAACCAGGACAATCGCTGAAACCGCATGTTACGCCGGTGGAGGCATTTTTCTATGTGCTGGAAGGAGAGCCCGAGGTGGAAATTCTCGATGAGCGGGAAGTAGTGAAAGCCAATTCGGTGGTCCACAGCCCGGCAAACATGAAGCACTGCATTTACAATCCCGGCGATAAACCGGCCCGTGTGCTGGTGGTTAAGGCGGTTGAGTGAGTGTGATTATGGATGAAATTATCAGATGCAACAGGGTTAACATGTGGAGG